>JBEAPG010000192.1:0-4621 GCA_041164545.1 Bacteroidota bacterium | reverse complement strand
ATTCATTAAAAAAAAAGGTACTCCATTCGTTGTACTTCAAAATACTATTTAATCTAAGTTACAGTTAAGTAATAATGAAATGCAGTTTATTAGTTGGCGTATCCCTCATTTCTTTGGTGATAACCCTTGTATTTATATACCATGTTTCATATCTCCAACTTCTAAAATGGAAATATGATTTTAGCAATCAAAATCCACAGGTCTACTCTTCGTCAACCATAGATTCACTTTTTACCACATTCGAATCAATATCTTTCGGACAATTGCCTAAAAAGGTAAAATCATCTACAAACCTTGACAAACCTCCGTATAATAAGCTACTGCTCGAAACCAGATTCTATAAGTTAAAAACAGATGACTTGATGATGAAAGTAGTTCGCGACTATAGAATATGTGACTTCTTGGCTCAAGATGTTCATTTCTATACTAGCATTCGAAAAGAAGGGTATCATTACACGAATCTAAATCCTAAAATACTTAAGACATTTCTACTCTTACTTGCGGAGTGCAAAGCAAAAGGATATGATATAAGTCAAATAAACTTAACTTCTTGTTATCGCCACCCAAAGCATAACTACTTAATAGGTGGAGCATCACAAAGCAGACATCTTTTTGGTGACGCCATAGACATTTCAGTCGGCGACATTAACAACGACGGCAAATCAAACAAAGAAGACAAAGGTCTTATTTTAACCTTGCTGGATACACAGCTTATTGGTAATAAGGGAGGTATTGGTTTATACCCAAAATCAAAAGCTGTTCATTTCGACCTACGTGGACATAAGGCAAGATGGAATTCGTACACTCCTGCGTACAGAAAAAAATAGTTAATAAAACTTTTTGCGGTAGAATTGGTAGCCAAAACCAAGGTGGTTTACTTGTACAATATCGCGCCCTTGATTAGCAGAAGTAGGAATGTTAAAACCATCTAAATCATCCGTTTTCGGTAAAAAATAACCTACTCTTCCAAATATTTTCAATGTAGGTGTAATATAATATCCTAAAGAAAAACCAGGTAGAAGTGCTAAGGCCATTTTGTTCGCTTTTCCATAGGCATCTACTACATTTCCGTTTTCGTAGACAGGATAGAAAACAGGCTCCCCCCATTGTTTGTATAGTGACACACCATCTTGCGGCGAAGTAAAGCTACCTTTTGCAGAGAAGTATACCAAACCCACTCCGATGGAAGGTTTAGCTTCCACTTTTTTGAATCGGAATAAGTAAAGATTATATTCTATTGTTGGCAGTAAAGCAACGGAAGTGGTTGCAAAATCATAACCTTTAGCAGGTTGAGGAATTAATATACTTGAGCCGCCAAAAACGCGGTCTACCATCAGTTCAACACCCAATCCAAAATTGTTCTCTGCTTTGTGCTGCCACCCTAAGTCAAGGCCAAATCCAGGAACCGAACTTGCATCTGTAAAACTCAGATTAGCCCCAATGGCCGCTGTAAGCATATTATTATCTTGCTGTGCAGATAAGTTAAGATGAAAAATACAGAGAAATAGAATAATAATGATTCTCATAACTTAAAAGAGTGGCAAAACTAATTAAAATATTTCCTTTGTCCCTACGTTTGCAAAGTATTGAAAAAGATTAGAACACTCATACTATTCATCTTTGGCTTTCTTTTGGTAATTAGCTCTTGTAGAATAGAGGAGTTCACATTAGACCCAAATCATAAACTGGAAATAAGTGCTGACACTGTTTGGTTTGACACTGTTTTTACGAAGGTAAATACCTCCACCCCAAAGTCGGTAAATAAACAGATAATTATACGCAACCCGCAGAATAAAAGTATAAAAACATCCATACAGCTAGCCAGCGGCGCGACATCTCATTTCCGATTGAATGTAGATGGAGAATCGGGGCACCAATTCAGTGATGTAGAAATTTTCCCAAACGACAGTATTTTTATGTTTTTGGAAGTTCACCCCGACGCCAATAATAATAGCCCCGATTTCAATCCTCTTATCATTCGAGATTCCATATTATTTGAAACCAACGGTAATGAGCAAAAAGTAAATATAATAGGATGGGGACAAGATGCGCACTACATTTTTAGAGATAGCATAGAACGAGATACCACTTGGGCAAACGATAAATTGCCTATTGTAGTGTATGGCTATTGCTACGTAAAACCTGGAGTAACGCTAACAATTGAAAAAGGAATGAATCTGCACTTTGCTCCCTCTAGCTGGTTGTTTGTAGAAGGCAGGGTAGATATAAAAGGAGATGTAGATGCACCGGTACTTATTCAAGGTGACAGACTACAACCTATGTGGGAAGAACGTCAAGGACAGTGGGGCGGTATCTGGATAAACTACCCTAGTTTTGGCAGCACTATTGAGCACGCCATTATAAAAAACGGAACAGTGGGAGTGTATTGCGACACTATTTCTGGCAATGCAAATCAGCCGAATATTACCATTAAAAAAACGATGATACGCAATATGTCGTTTGATGGGGTAGCTGGAAGATATAGCCACATAGTAATGGAAAATAGCGTGAGCGCAGAGTGTGGCAGGTTTACTTTCTTAGCTTCTTTTGGGGGTAAATATGATGTGCAAAATTGCACTTTCTATAGCGGCACCAGAGGCGGTGGAAGAAACGGACCAACCTTTGGTTTTTTAAATGTGAATCGCAATGAGTTTAACCAAATATTAGGCACATATCCAATTCAATTTTACTTTGTAAATAACATAGTTCACGGCATAAATGCCGAAGGCGAAATCGGTCGTGATTTAGATGAAACCAAAATTGGTTCTGGGTCTGTGGTAGATTACAATCTACTACGAAGTAATGATGCTTTTTACTTTGGCAATGGTTCCAATAACATCGCTATTCCAAACTTTCAGGCCTTTCAATTTTTAGATTTAGATACCTACAATTTTGATCTGGACACACTCTCTCCAGCAAAAGACAAGGGCCTTCTACGCTCGCCTATTTTAACTGATGATTTTTTAAACCGCTCTCGTATTGGAAATCCTGACATAGGAGCCTTTGAAAGTCAATTTTAATTTTTTGTCAAGCAACTTAAATTGACTTTGTCGTGTCTGACATACATACCATCAGAGCTAACTTCAAAAGCAACTATGTTCATTAATAAAATATTTATCCTATCTATTCTTTTCGTATCAAGTTATAATACTGTCTCTGCCCAGTGTAATCCGGTATTAAAAGACAGAAATGGAAATAATGTTAAAAATGCTACTTATTGTCAAAATGAACTTGTACCATTTTTTGCGAATTCACCAGGCTATACAACAACGAAAATATGGGATTTTGGTGATGGGACTACTAGTAGCCTGATGAATCCATTAAAAGCATATTCTAATCCAGGCACCTATACCGTAAAATATACAGGAACAGGAGGAGCAGGAACTTGCTATGCCGATTTAAAGGTTACCATAAAATCTTCTCCTAAAATAAATTTTAAGCTGACTAATTCATCCAGCCAATGCTTTGAGGGAAATCAGTTTTGCTTTGTGGATAGTTCCAAGCCTGCAACCGGTAGCAAAATCATTCGTCAATCCTATTTAATAAGCAATGGTGTTAGGATCGATACATTAAATCCAATTTTCCCAATTGAATGGTGCCATACATTCAATGATCCAAATGGAGGTTATTATAACATAGTGGTAGAATCAGAAGATTCGAATGGCTGCATAAGTCGGATTAACTACGATGACCTGGTTTATGTACATCCTAAAATTGGAGCAGAAATAACAAGATCAATTCAAAGTCAAACTATTGGTTGTGATTCTACTCTTGGTAAATTCAGAAATATTTCTGATTTAGCCAAAACACAAGCAGCAAATTTCAGCTGGGATTTTGGGGATGGAACATACATATATGGAGACACAATTACCAATACTAATTGGTGGAACGGAGCTGACGATAAGGGAGTTGAACATAAGTATACAACATCTGGCACTTTTGACGTTACGCTAAAAATTCAATCGAAGTTCGGCTGTAGAGATTCATTCACCTATAAATCTGCCATAACCAACGTAAAGCTGGTTCCGGAAATTTATCATTCAAAAACAATTTACACTGACGCCGAACAACCCATTCATTTTAAACTCAAAGATGGGCCAATTATCGGAGCTAACTTTTGGACATGGAATTTTGGTGATCCAACCTCCGGCAGTCTTAATACCAATTCTAAAGACTTTGATCCCAAACACTCCTATACTAGTTTAGGACCAAAAATGATCTCTTTTAGAGTAGTTGCAGGACCTTGTGATGTTATAGTTTTTGATACTATTCAAATAATAGGCCCAAGAGCTCAAATTGAAGCTGTGGGAAATCGTGTTTCATTTAGTGATAAATATCAGTTTTCAGGCAATGATTCCATCCATTTTACAAACAATTCCAGCTTCTATTATAATGACTCAAATACACAAGATGAAGATTCAATAACGCTATTAAATGGAAAAACAGCATTTGTATTTAATTTTAATGCTAGCAATCGTTCAGGAGATCAAACCGCCAAATCAAGTGCCGATCATATCTCAAATCGAAAAATGGGGTCACAAGTTTGGAGAGTTTGGAATTTTGGAGATGAATATGCTGAACAATGCACGACCGACTCCAAAAACAATCTAAATATTGGTAA
>JBEAPG010000191.1:0-4630 GCA_041164545.1 Bacteroidota bacterium | reverse complement strand
GATCCTTCTTACTTCTATAGTTCCGATACGGCTACCTATCAAGTTAAACTAACTGTAGTTACGAATCACGGATGTAGAGACTCATTCTATTATCCAGTGGTAATAGGACCAGATTTGATAGTTTATATACCAAACGCATTCACTCCAGACCAATCAGGGCCATCTGACAACGAAGGCTTTAGAGCAATTATCAGTGGAGAAAAAAGCATGCAATTGATTATTTTCAATCGTTGGGGAGAAATAATGTTTGAAACTACTGATAAGGATAAAAAATGGGATGGTATGTATAAAGGAGCACCAGCTCAACAAGATGTATATGCATACACGCTAAGTGCAGTTTCGTTGAACGATGAAGTGTATACTTATTCCGGAACAATAACACTTATTAGATAATAACAACATATAACACTTACAGAAAAAGGAAACTTCGGTTTCCTTTTTTTGTATCTTTGAAATTGAAGTGAGAAATTTATTCGCCATACTTCTAGGCTTTTCAGCTTATTTCTCTCAAGCAAGTCATCTTGCTGGAGGCGAATTGACATATACATACATCTCTGGAAAAACATACGATATAAATGTTACTCTCTATAGAGACTGTAATGACTGCAAGCTAGCCGGAACGGGCGGCGGTACTTCTACCACTAATTGTACAGATTTGGAAGAAGTCTTTATCCGAACTCTAAATTCATCTTGCGGCAATAAGACCATTGGAAGCATTAGCCTTTCTAAAATAGGGTATGAAAATATAACTCCACTGTGTAATAGTGCTCGTTCTAAATGCGAGACAAACCCATCTTACCCCTATGGATTTGAGGCGCACTATTATAGAGGAAGAGTAAACTTCAATGATTACACGCTGTATAACGGATGTATGTTTCAGATTTTCTTTCATAAATCTGAACGTAGTGAAGGAATAACAAATTTGACAAGTGAAGAAGATGACCTATACAATTTTGCACTTATAAATCCGTGGATTGAAAATGTAAGTTCACCCGTATTTGCAGAGGCCCCGAAATTACTGTATAACCTTTACCAACCCACTTACGGAAATGATGGAGTAATATCAAACACAGGCGATTCATTATCGTTTAAGTGGGGAACACCATTTAGCAACTACAATTCGGCAATTAGTTATAAATCGGGATATAATTCTAATCAATTCGTCACTACATATTGTACAGCGGGAGGAAACTGCACTGCTAATCCAGTTGCACAAATTCCAGAGGGATTATTTTTAAATTCATCAACAGGGGACTTCGTTTTTACACCAGTTGGGAATAATGAAGTGAGCACCAGAGTAATAGAAGTGGAACAATGGAGAGAAGTAAATGGATCGTATACTTTAAGTGGAAAAATCAGAAGAGATGTTTTAGTAATTATATCAGAATCAAACGAAAATAATCCGCCTAAAATAACCACAGAAGAAGTATACAATATATGTGTAGGACAAAAGTTTGAGCTTGAACTTGATATTACAGATTTGCCGGTTACAAACAACGGAATACAGAAACAAGATTCCGTACAAGTAAGTATCTCATCTAACATCGCTACGTTAAATGTCTCAACTTCCTCACAGTCTTCTCCCCCATATTTAAGAACAAGACTTAATTATGAACCAAAGAACGGTGAAGAAGGAATTCATTTTATCCAAATAAAAGCATCAGATAATTATTGTCCTGAAATTGCATCAGCTTATAAAACAATAAAAGTGGTAGTGCACGAAAAACCTGATTTTAGCTTTAGTATTGATGACGAATTCTGTGGCAATAACAAAGTTTTACTACAGCAAAATAGAAGCGGCTCAGTAAACATTAATATAAAGGATGAAGATTCAAATGTGCTATTTAATGAAAGTGGGAACAATACTTCTTTCCGTTTTCAATATGACAAGAAGGTGGAGTTAAATTATTTTATAGAATTTACGGACATCTATGGTTGCACAGTGACTAAAACCACAACCATGTCCAATCTGGGTAATTCAATAGTTGAAAAGGCTAAAATAAATGGCAATAAGAGCACTTGCGACAATGATAAATTACGCCTAGAGCTAACACACTCAAATTTAGAAATTGATTCTGTACTATGGCAAGCCGATAATAACATCATAAGCCAAACCACAAACATCGACACCGAACCATTTTCTGGTGACGTGAAAATAAATTATCTATTAAAAAAGAATGATTTAAGCTGTAAAATGCAAGACACTATCACGGTTGAACGTTTACTATCCACGCCTATAATAATTGACGAACCTAAACCACTATGTTTTGTTGCTTCATTCAATCTTGAAAATTTAAAACCAAGCCCGGCAAATGGAAGTTGGAGTAGTACTTTACCGCTGAATAATTCCACTATTTCACTAACCGCTATTGGTAATAATGATACTTCATTCAGAGCTAATTATTCCTTTGTAAACAATTTTGGTTGCACAAGTTCGAAAGAAATAGTTGTACCCATTTTAGCTGCACCAATGCTACAGCTTTCTAATGAGGTAATATGTGGCAGTGACTTTGAATTTAGACTCAAAAACACCATCGAGTTGCCTTACAATCCTGATGTAGAGAACATAACCTGGAGAGTAATAAATAAACCTGAAGCCTTTATTGCTTCGCCATTCCCCGCAATCAATTTACCTGTTTATGGAGCTGGCATTTATAGTGTAGAAGCAATAAATTCATTTATCAATGGATGTATTACAAAAGACACAAGCATTATTACCGTAGACGAAGGATTATCACTTAGCACCAATGGAAAAACAACAATTTGCCAAATGAGTGAAGCAGTTAATCTTGAGTCCTATCTTGAATTAAACGCCGAAGGGGGAGGATGGAACTCTTTTACAACAGGAGATTTACTCGAAACCAAAATGTTCACACCTAGCAAATGTGGGATCTACGATTTTAAATACACCTACGATAAAAATGGTTGTTTCGATGAAATAAACTTAAACTTAGAAGTTATATGCAAACCTGAATTTGATATTAACTTACCGTTACAAATCTGTCGTGACTACAATGAACTAAAACTTTCTTTAGAAGGAACTTGGGAAGGAAGAGGCGTTGAAAATAACAACTTCTATCCAAACGACATTTTCGGATGGGTTCATTTGAGGAATCTTAAAGAAGTGAATGGTTGCCTATTTGACACTTTCATATCCATAGAAGTAATCGACCCTCTATTCTTAAATATAGGTATAGTACCCACTTCTCTTTGCCAAAATGAAGAACTAGAATTTGAAATAAATACTAGCGATGTAAATCTTTTAGACATAGAAGCCTGCGGTAATAAATTCAGCACAACAAATAATCGGCTGCATTATATTGCCGACAATTGCGATTTGGAAAAGAGAGAAATCGGATTAAGACTTACTCAAAAAACAACTGCAATGTGCACTGAAGTTAGTAAAACCATAAAAGTGCCTTATTATCCATTGCCAAAGGCAATTCTTCCTGAATCATCTAAAAGATGTTGGCCATTTACAATAAGTGAAAAAATACAAACGGAAGAAAATCTTGAAAACATCTCATTTGAAATTACTTCCTATTCATCCAATTATAGACAATCAGGTAGAGAAATAAATTATACATTTCCGAGATATGGAAATTACAATTTAGTGGTGAATACGACGAGTCAAGAAGGATGTTCTAACACACAATTATTTGAAAATCAATATATTTTGTTTCCAAAGCCTAAAGCAGAATTTGTGGCTGGGAATAAGTCCGAACTAACTTTAAGTGAGCGAGATGTCTACGTTAGCAATAAATCTACAATAACCCAAGGTACATTGCAATACCAGTGGTCTTGGACTAAAAATAATAAGACTGAGTATTTCTCAAATCAACCGAATCCATTTTATCAATTCCCAGCTGATACTGGTATGTTTGAAATTCAGTTGATTTCTATATCTGATCAAGGATGCAAGGATACAACCTCTCAAAATATCTGGATTGTTCCTGACATACTTGTTTTTATTCCAAATGCATTTACCCCTGATCAAAAAGGACCCCCAGAAAATGCCAGATTTAAGATAGTTTGCAATAATGTCGAGGACTTTCATATGCAAATTTTTAACAAATGGGGTCAGCAAGTCTTTGAAGCTTTTGATATTAATAACTCTTGGGATGGAAATTTTGGAGGCAAAATATGCCAAACAGGCATATACGTTTATGTTATAAAAATAAAAAATCAAAGCGGATTAGAATACCAATACCAAGGTACAGTGAATCTAATACGCTAAGTCTACTTAATTCTTTGTAAACGCTTTGTAACCGTCTGTTAATCCTTAATTTCGCATGTATATTATTAAGTATTAATGCTAGATAATTCTGAAGAAAATAAAGAAATAGTCAATAGGTATCGACAACTGCTCAGGGTTTCTAAATGGTCTCGCGAAAAAGGCGACATTGTTGAGATACGCAAGGCATTTGACACTGCCATGGATGCCCACAAAGAGATGCGGAGAAAGTCTGGGGAGCCTTATATCTTTCATCCTTTGGCTGTGGCAAGAATCGCTGCTGAAGAAATTGGACTCGGAACTACTTCGATAGTATGTGCATTACTTCATGATGTAGTTGAGGACACAGACATAACTCTTGAAGATATAAAGAAAGATTTTGGTGACAAAGTAGCC
>JBEAPG010000190.1:0-4637 GCA_041164545.1 Bacteroidota bacterium | reverse complement strand
TGTACAAGCTATGGCGAGGATATCTTTTTTGTCATAAATATCAATAAGTCTGAAATAGTCAACCCAAATCCAAGCAATAAATAGGGATGCTAAAATGCTTATAATGAGAGTTGTGGTCATTTATTATTTCAAAATTGATGTAAAATGACGTGCAATATATCCATTGTTGATTTTAGGGTATAAATCATTGTGCTTTTTTGATGCCTATCTTTCTGATTTACGCGAATAAATAAATACTTTTGCATCCATAATTTCTTTAAGACAAAACACGCTCCACAACTAATGGGTATTTTCAATTTTTTAACGCAGGATTTAGCGATAGATTTAGGTACTGCGAACACTCTTATTATTTACAAAGACAAACTGGTGGTTGACGAACCATCTATCATAGCTCGTAACAGAGCAAATAAAAACGAAGTGCTAGCCATAGGAAATGAGGCTCAAAAAATGCACGGCAAAACACACGAAGACATCAAAACCATTCGTCCACTCAAAGATGGAGTAATTGCAGATTTTGAAGCAGCCGAGCAAATGATTCGTGGTTTTATTAAAATGATAAACAGTAAAAACGCGTGGGGTAGCCCTCAGTTGCGCATGGTAATTTGTATACCAAGTGGTATAACTGAAGTAGAAAAAAGAGCAGTAAAAGAAAGCGCAGAAAGAGCAGGAGGTAAGGAAGTTTATATGATTCCCGAGCCAATGGCTGCTGCAATAGGTATAGGAATAGATGTAGCCGAACCAATGGGAAATATGATTATTGACATAGGTGGAGGTACTACCGAAATTGCAGTTATCGCTCTTTCTGGTATTGTTTCTGATGAGTCCATTCGCGTAGCAGGAGATGAATTTACAGACGATATTATTGAATATATGCGTCGTCAGCACAACCTTATGATTGGTGAGAGAACTGCCGAGCAAATAAAAATTGAGGTTGGTGCGGCACTTCCAGAGTTAGAAAATCCACCAGAAGATTATGCTGTAAACGGGAGAGATTTGATGACGGGTATTCCAAAGCAAATTATGGTTAGCTATTCGGAAATAGCCCTTGCTTTGGATAAATCTATTTCGAAAATAGAAGAGGCAATAATGAAAGCACTCGAGCTTACACCGCCAGAGCTTTCGGCAGATATTTATCAAACAGGCCTTTACCTAACCGGAGGTGGAGCATTGCTTCGCGGCTTGGATAGAAGAATATCTAATAAAACAAAACTGCCTGTTTATGTGGCAGAAGATCCACTTAGAGCGGTAGTAAGAGGAACTGCCGTGGCACTCAAAAACATTAAAAGCTATAAAACCATTATGCACTCTTAATGCAGCGCCTACTTGCGTTTATAGAACATAACTTACACCTCATTTTGTTTGTGGTTCTGCAAGTAGTATGTGGCTTTCTTATTTTTAGCTTGAATGCTTTTCAGCAAGCTGCTTTCACCCATTCGGCAAATGCTGTTACTTCATCTGTAAATGAGGTGGTGACCAACGTTACGGATTATTTAGACCTGCGCTATCAGAATAAGGAACTGCAGTACCAGTTAGCCACTCAGTTTGCTAACTCAAGCAGCGGAAATATGGTGTATCTCAACGATACTTTTAAGGTAAAGGATACGCTAAATAAACCCATGTTTAGTATGGTTCCTGCCCAAGTTATTTATAATACAGTGCATAGGGCTGACAACGTTTTTGTTATAAACAAAGGATCTTTGGATGGTATTAAGAAAAATATGGGAGTTATTTCTTCGCAAGGTTTAGCGGGTATTGTACTCAAAACAAGCTCAAAATACAGTACAGTTATGTCTTTGCTTAATACCAATATGAAAGTGATACCAAGCATTAAAGGCAAAGAATATTTTACCGAATTGGTTTGGGATAATGAATCTCCATACTATATGAAAATTATCGGTTTGAATAAGTTGGAAGAGATAATAGAAGGCGATTTAATTACTACGGGTCGTTCTTCATTGCTATTTCCTTCAGGTATTCCTATTGGTACAATTAGCAAATTAAAGTCTAAACCCAATTCACAATATTTTGAAACTAGGCTTAAAACCTCAACAGACTTTAGGTCATTGGAATACGTTTTTGTTATTATCAACCAAGAAAAAGAAGCTATAGAAGCCATATTGCCTGCCAATGAATAGAGTTTTATATTGGATAGTATTAATTGCCCTTCAGGTGTTTGTATTCAATCATCTGGAGTTCTCGTCATACATTATGCCTCAATTATTCATTCTTTTGCTTATAACTCTTCCTGTTCATTTGTCTAAACATGTGCAAGTGCTAATAGCTTTTGGTTTGGGTCTTATTGCGGACTTTTTTGTGGCAACACCGGGTATTCATGCTTCTGCTTGTCTCAGTTTAATGGTGCTAAGAATGGGCCTTTTGAGCAGACTTGATCTAAAGGAGCAAGAGGCGAATAAACTTGCTTTCAATGCCCGTACAGTGGGTATTCCTTCGTTTATGTACACCACTATTATCTTGGTGTTTTTTTATCATTTGTATATTTTCATTATCGAGAATTTGGGAGCTTTTAATGTATTGCACGTATTTCTAACCACTTTGCTTAGCTCTAGCTTTACATTGTTGCTTATTGGTTTTGTTCAATATGTCTCTTTCAATAGATTAAGTGAATAATAGAAACCGCACATATTACATTTATGCTGCAGTAGTTTTAATTGGTTTAATCTACATCTTTCGTCTGTTGCAATTGCAAGTTTTAGACGATAAGTATTCACAAATAGCAGAGAAAATATCGTTACGAAAACAGACTATCTACCCTCAGCGCGGCTTAATTTTTGATAGAAATAAAAGCTTAATTGTTTTTAATGAACCGGTGTACGACCTTATGCTTTCCGTACCTATTAAGATTAAAGACATCGATACCTCTGCGTTTTGTAGATTATTAAATATTGATAGAAAAGAGTTTGATAAAAGATTAGAAACAGCCAAAGCAAGGGCTTATCAAGGTAAGTCTGTATTTAAAAAAAATATTCCGAATCAACTGTATGCGCAAATTCAAGAAAGGTTGTATGAGTTTAAGGGCTTTTTCTTTGAAATTCGTCAAGACCGAAACTATAAGTACAATAGTTCGGCACACGTACTTGGTTACTTGGGTGAGGTAAATAAATCAGACCTTGAAAATCCACCAGAAGATTACTACGAACAAGGCGATTTTATTGGAAAGAAAGGTGTGGAGAGTTTTTATGAATCTAACTTAAGAGGAATTAAAGGAGAACGGTATTACTACGTAGATAAGTTTGGGGTAAACAAAGGTTTATACAAAGAAGGAAGCCTAGATGTCGAACCACAAGATGGGAATAATTTAATCCTAACTATTGACATTAAGCTGCAGGAATATGGAGAAAAGTTATTGGCTAATAAAATGGGAAGTATTGTTGCCATTGAGCCAAAAACTGGAGAAATATTAGCACTGATAAGCAGCCCGTATTACAATCCAGCCAATTTCAATATCCAAAATAGAAGTAAATACTATGGCCGTGCTTTGCAGGATCCAGCAAAACCCATTTATAATAGGGCGGTTTCAGCACCCTATCCGCCAGGAAGTACATTTAAACCAGTAATGGCTCTTATTGGATTGCAAGACGGAGCTATTAATCCAGAAACCCACTTTGGATGTCCAGGTTATTTCCGTTTGGGAAATAGAATCATTCGATGTCACCCGCACTCTTTTAGTACAAGCTTAGAGCGCTCAATAGCAAGCAGTTGCAATACGTATTATTGTTATACCTTTAAGGCAATGATGCAACAGGAAAAGTATAAATCCAGCGAGGAGGCCTACAATAGTTGGAAGTTCTATTTGGAAAGCTTTGGTATTGGGCATACCTTAGGAATAGACGTTTCAGGTGAGTTTGGAGGTTGGTTGAAAGATGCGGCTTATTACGACAAAATGCATGGCAAAGGAAGCTGGAACTATGCACGTATTATTTCTCTGGCATTTGGACAAGGTGAGCTTGGTTTTACACCAATGCAAATGGCCAATGTTGCAACCTGTATAGCCAATAAGGGTTATTATTACACACCACACGTGCTAAAACAAATAGAAGGATTAGATACAATTCCTTCGCGTTATTTAGTGAAAAATTATACCAAGGTTCTTCCGCAGAATTTTAATCCAGTCGTAGCTGGAATGTTTGCCGTGACCCAATCAGGTACGGCAGCAGGATCTAATATAAAGGGAATAAACATAGCTGGTAAAACAGGTACGGTGCAAAATCCGCATGGTAAAAACCACTCGGCGTATATGGCGTTTGCCCCGATTGAAGATCCCAAAATAGCAATAGCTGTAGTAGTGGAAGAGGCTGGATATGGAGCAAGTTGGGCTGCGCCAATTGCCCACCTTATTATAGAAAAATACCTAATGCCTGATACTACGAGTTCTTCTAAAAAGTATTTGGAAGAGCGTATGATGAATGCGAATCTAATTCCTGATAAATATAAAACTATAAGAGATAGTTTATACCGTGCAAGATAAGTCCAGAATAGATATCATTAGTTTGCTGTTATACCTAAGCTTAGTTGCTTTGGGAATTGCGTGTGTGTATTCTGCAACCTCTGAGCAAGGTACTTTTACTTTGCTTGAGGGCAGAAGCGGAAAGCAGATTATGTGGTTTGGCGTCTCTTTC
>JBEAPG010000189.1:0-4638 GCA_041164545.1 Bacteroidota bacterium | reverse complement strand
TGGCCATCGTGCAATGGAGAAATAGCGGTTTGATAAATGGAAGAATAATAGTACTGATTTTTAGCTAATCGAGCTGAAAAATGCCCAACGCTTTGCACAATTACATCTTGATTCGACATGTTTTGAATAACCGTAACTTTATTGGCAAGCTCATACATTCTCCGTCTGCTTACTGTTTTTCTATCTCTCTTTGCTTGTAGGTTTTGGTTGTTTAAATCTTCATTAAAGCTTAAAATTAGCTTTTCATTTTTGCGAATTTCCACATCTTTTAGCAAATACATTTTGTTGTACGTGCGTATTTCTATTTGGTGTTTTCCTGTAGAAATTAACATCGATTCTGGATTGCCTAAAGCTCGGTCGTATTTCAAATTACCATCTACAAGCACTTGGTAAACAGCTATTTGCTTGTCGTCTTTATCTGTTATTCTTTGCCAAAACTGGCCATATTCAGCCATTTTGAGGTTTGAGTGTTTAGTTGAGTCTATAGCAATATACGTGGCGTTTACCTTCTCTTTTGGTAAGTAAATGGAGTGAAAATCAGCCAGATTAATGGTGTTTTGATCAATTTCTTCGTACGGCACAAATCCGGCAACTGACGCAGCTAAAACGTCATTGGAGTTTTGGAAGTAGGTGTCGTTATAATACGGGTCGTTGTTCGTTAAGTTATACTCTCCATTGCCCGGCATTTGACTGCTGGCACTTGTACCCAGAATAATGGCGTCTTTAACCGGTTTTCCCTCAATGTCAGTAGCTGTAAAGTTAAAAGTTACCTCCTTGCCCGGTTGTGTATTTTGCGGTTGATCCACTTCCAATGTCAGTGTTTCTGGTTTAGGCTTGTAGCTGATAAACTCCGAAAACATTACACCATTTTTTATATAATTATACTTCATCCAATACATCGATTTGGGCGAATAATCCAGCGTAATGGTGTCCTTGTATTCCCCTTGTTGAATTAATTTTCTGTCTTTATAAATTTCATACCACACCAACTTTTTAAAAGGGTTGCTCAGGAAAAACTTCAGGTTATTCGGGTCTGACTTATATCCTCCGGTTATGTTATTCAGGTTAGAGAAATTCGAAGTCACATCGCCATTTTTTACATAATTGTATCGGATGTTGTCTTTGAATGCTTCGTGGTAGGGTAAGCTTATAGTGTCGGTAAATTGAACATCACCAATATGATAAACCAACTCTGCAATTGCCGTTTGCGATTTATTATTTACCAGCCATTCTATGTGAAAGAGTGAATCGGCAGAAATGTTAAATTCCTGTTCAATGCCAACATTTTCGTAAATCCGATTGGTGAAAAGTTCGCCGGTAGGTGTTTTTATTTCTAAATCAAACATCACATAACCTTTAAACTGCTTGGTTACCACATCAGGCACTTCTATTTTTAATAGTTCATCTTTACTTATCGTGTCTGTTCTACTCCAAAATGAACTTGGCACAAACAAATAGTTGTCATAAATATCGTTAATACTTGGAGTTGCGGTAATATGAACCGTGCTGCCTATGCGTGTAAATCCGTTGTTGTCCTGTACTTTTGTAGCGAGTTGTAAACTGTCATTTGTTTTTATGGTTGTTACTTCAACGTCGGTTTTGTCCAATTCGTAATCTTTTAAACTAAAACCAAGCGTACCAAAACTTTTTTTAGAAACTGCTTCGTAGTACAGCTCATATCTTTTATCTATGTCCCAGCTGTCGGGCAACACGTATTGCCAATGGTAAATACCCATTTCATCGCAATTTAATTCTGCACTTAGCTTTCCAAACCCTGAATAGTAATCGTATGCTTCCCTGAAATAGACGGTAATTGGTTTGTTACAAGTTCTTTTTCCTTTAAACACTACTGCCGAAAACCGAAGCGTGTCAAGCGGGCGATACTGGCTTTGCGATAACAATGCCATTGTTTGATACTTGCTGCCCTTGTGTTTTGCCTGAATATATGGTACAGAGCCGGCAGGTTGCAAACGGTAAAAGCCAATTTCGTTGTTCACATTTACAATAACAGTAGGCGAAAAGTACTTTTTACCCTTACTAATCAAATATAGTCCGTTGTTGTTGGTTATTTTAACTTTCTTATCAGTGCTGGTTATCAGTGCGTTTACAATCGGTGCAGCATTCTTGTCCACTACTTTTAAGTAGTACGTGTTTTCTGCTCTAAGAAAAGTGAGAGAATAGTTGTTTTTGGTATAAATGGACGAAGTGAGTTTTTTGTCATTTCTGGTATAAACAATGTAAGCTCCCAAAGACAATTGTTCTTTCAGTTTTTCTAATGTATCGCTTTGTGCAATGGTTTTATCAATCCACTCAGCAGGAAGTTCCTCTCCTCCATTCTTTATGGCAAAGTCTAATTGTTCTGTAGATATGGGGGCAATGTAACAGGCATACTTCGGTTCATACGTGCTTTCTTTCTGTGCATATGCAAAAGCAAAGCAAAGAGTGAACAGGATTAAAGTTAGGTGTCTCATTTTGGTCGTGTAAAGGTACTTTGGAATTTGAATAAATGTGTTAATGGATTTATCAAGGCCTTGTTGGGTTTACTATTATTCCCTGCACTTTTCCTGAGTAACTTTAACAAAACCAATTTCCGAATCTACCATATCTTCATACAAACAATTGCATAAATCGTATTTTGTGCTTCTACTTAGTGTTATTTCACCTACAACCGTTACTTGATCATTGTGCCTCGTTAGTAATTGAAATTCGTATAGATAAACGCCCTCATTAAAGGGACTCCCGTTGCCGTACGTGCCATCCCACTCCTTTAGATTCTGCCCATTCAACAAAAACCTTGAACCTTTAGTTATTTCAAAACCTTGCACTTCAAAGCCAGTCCCAATAGGTCTAAAAACATCATTTAATCCGTCGCCATTGGGAGTAAAAGCGGTTGGACAAAAAATATTAACCGAGTCTGTATTGTAGTCTTTGGTAATTATTCGCGCATTGTTAGTAGTACAACTTTCTTCCATTTTTGCCTTTTTGCAGCTCAAAAAAGCAAGAGTTGTCGCTAAAATCACTAAGTATTGCTTCATTTCTATTTAAGATTGAATACGAATAACGACAAGCTTTTATTTATAGATATACAATTTACAAAAAACCTACATTTGCAGCACTTTTTTAAAACAAGAATACAATGATTATTGGTGTACCAAAAGAAATTAAAAACAACGAAAATCGTATTGCACTTACTCCAGGCGGTGCGTTAGAATTAACAAAACGTGGCCACACGGTATACGTTCAAAAAGATGGCGGTATGGGAAGTGGTTTTACCAATGAAATGTACACCGATGCCGGTGCTCAAATCTTAGGAACTATCGAAGAGGTATATGCCATTGCTGAAATGATTCTTAAGGTAAAAGAACCAATAGAAGCGGAGTATAAATTGATTAAGAAAGACCAGTTGTTGTTTACTTATTTCCACTTTGCTAGCTATGAGCCACTTACACATGCTATGATAGAAAGTGGTGCAGTTTGTTTGGCTTATGAGACAGTAGAAAGTGCAGACAGAAGTCTTCCTTTACTTGTGCCAATGAGTGAAGTTGCCGGAAGAATGGCTGTACAACAAGGTGCCAAATACTTAGAAAAACCGATTAAAGGAAAAGGAGTATTGTTGGGTGGTGTGCCAGGTGTTCCTCCAGGAAAAGTGCTTATATTAGGTGGAGGTGTAGTAGGTACACAAGCAGCTAAAATGGCAGCAGGACTAGGTGCACAAGTTACTATTCTTGATGTAAACTTAAACAGACTTAGATACCTAAACGATGTAATGCCTGCAAACGTTGTTACTCGTTTTTCAAGTGAAATGAATATCCGTGACTTAATTCCTCATATGGATTTGATAGTGGGTGCTGTACTTATTCCAGGTGCAAAAGCTCCAAACCTAATTACACGTGATATGCTAAAAGACATGCAACCAGGTACAGTGCTTGTAGACGTAGCAGTAGATCAAGGTGGATGCATTGAAACATGCAAGCCAACTACTCACGAAGATCCAACATTTATCATTGACGATATCGTACACTACTGTGTAGCAAATATGCCAGGTGCGGTGCCTTATACTTCTACTGTAGCACTTACTAATGCTACTCTTCCTTATGCCATTCAACTAGCAAACAAAGGATGGAAACAAGCGTGCAATGACAATAGAGAGTTAAAACTAGGCTTAAACGTAATAAACGGAAAAGTAGTTTACAAAGCGGTTTCTGAGGCATTTAACTTGGATTATACTCCAGTTGAAGACTTTTTAAACTAAATAATAAACGAAACTTAAAATTTCTTAAAACCATTCGTTTAGGCGAATGGTTTTTTTTGTGCCTAAGTTTGCACGCTTATCATGAAACTCTTTCATAAAATCTATTCCAAAGCCGATTCTCAAGATCACCTGATTATTCTTCACGGCCTTTTTGGTATGCTAGACAACTGGCACAATATGGCTCGAAAACTTTCAGAACATATCAATGTAATTTCGGTAGATCAACGAAACCACGGGCAAAGTCCTCATGCATCAGAAATGAGTTTTGAACTAATGTCTGATGACCTAGCAGAGCTAATGGAAGATTTGCAAATTGAAAAAGCTATAGTACTAGGGCACAGTATGGGCGGAAAAGCAGCAATGAAGTTTGCGGATTTGCATCCTGA
>JBEAPG010000188.1:0-4650 GCA_041164545.1 Bacteroidota bacterium | reverse complement strand
ACCTTTCAAATGAGGAATTTGTGGTACAAAATGGCGATAGAATTGCTCAAATGATTGTTTCTAGATACGAAAAAGTGGATTTTAGAATGGTAGAAACATTAGATGAAACAAGAAGAAATACAGGGGGATACGGGCACACAGGAACAGACTAAAAAGAACAAAAAAACTATGAATATTATTATACCAATGGCAGGAATGGGGAAAAGGATGAGACCACACACACTCACTACGCCGAAGCCGTTGTTACCTATTGCTGGCAAACCAATTGTTCAAAGACTTGTAGAAGATATTGCTAAGGTAGTTAAAGGAACTATAAACGAGGTAGCTTTTGTAATAGGCGAAAATTTTGGTAAAGACGTTGAAAATGACCTAATCGCTATTGCAGAATCATTAGGCGCAAAAGGTTCTATAAACTATCAAAAAGAAGCATTAGGGACTGCCCACGCTGTGTACTCTGCCGCTCAAGCTCTTAATAATGAGGTTATTGTAGCTTTTGCAGACACTCTTTTTAGAGCGGATTTTGAAATGGATACTACTGTAGATGGAACTATTTGGGTGCAGGCTGTAGAAGATCCTCGTGCGTTTGGAGTAGTAAAAGTGAACGAACAAGGTCACATTACTGAGTTTGTTGAAAAGCCAGAAAACCCAGAATCAAATTTGGCAATTATTGGAATTTACCATTTCAAAGATGGTGAGCGACTAAAAAAGGAGATCGAGTACTTATTGGATAATGATATTAGAGAGAAAGGCGAGTACCAATTGACCAACGCTTTGGATAACATGAATGATGCAGGTTTAAAATTTGCACCAGGTAAAGTAATAGAGTGGTGGGATTGTGGCAATAAAAATGCGACTGTTTATACCAATCAACGTGTGCTTGCTAATTCGAACGGAACTCCACTTGTCGATGCAAGCTTTATTAGTGAAAATTCCGAAATAATTGAACCTTGTTATATTGGTAAAAACGTTCGTCTGGTCGATGCTAAGATTGGTCCATTTGTTTCGATTGGTGATAATACAACCATCGAAAATTCCGTTATTGATAACAGTATTTTGCAGACCAATGTGAACATTAAAAACGCCAGCTTAACCAATTCAATGATTGGTAATTATGTTGAATATGATGGAAAAGCAAATCAACTAAGCATAAGCGACTATTCCACAATAAAATTTGATTAGAAAAAGTGCTATATCTTTTATTAGCGTGCTTCTGTTATTCGGATGCAGCTCAAGAAAAGCACTTATATCTAGCGAGTTAACTTACGAGAAACGAAAAGTATTCGATCAACAGTTTTTTGAAGCGAACAAGCAAAAGGTACTGAACAATAAAGAAAAAGCACTTGGTTTGTTCAACGAAGCACTTGAGACATATCCTCAAAGCAGTGCAGCAATGTACGAAACTGCCAAGCTACATTATCAACTAGAAAACTACAACGAAGCCTTGTTTTGGGCTAAAAAAGCAGTTGAAAGTGCGTCAAGTTTTAACCATTGGTATTCTGGTCAATTAGCTCAATTTTATAACAAATTTGGTAAATATGCTGAATCAGCGGGTGTTTTTTCGACCATGATTGAAAACGAACCTGATGTAGAAGACAACTATCTGGAAGCCGCTAATCAATATTATAATGCTAAACAATTTGGAGATGCTATAGCTGTTTTGTTAAAAATGCAGGATCGATTTGGGGTGGATGAACAATCAGCTACTCGATTAGAATTTGTTTATCGTAACATGGGTGAAGGCGACAAGGCAATCGATGCTATAATCAGGTTGGTTTTGGCATATCCAGATGAAACAAGATACCAAGGCTATTTGGCAGACTCTTATCTTAGGGCCAATAAAGAGGCGGAAGCAAAACAAGTATTAAGCAAAATGATAAGCGCAGATAGCAGCAATGGCAAAGCGCTCTTTATGCTTTACACTATAAGCAACAAACAAGGCACAGATGAAGATGCATTTTTCTATTTAAAAAAGGCATTTGCAAGCGACGATGTTGAGTTAACGGACAAACTTCAGTCTATAGGAGCCTATTTTTTAAAACTGAATAAGGATGAAAAAACCAAAGCTGAAATAAAGGAATTGAGCGATATTCTGGTAAGTCAGTATCCCAACTCTCCTGAGCCGTGGGTCTTGAAGTCAGATATAAGCAGTGCGTTGGCTAATTATTCAGAAGCAAGAGACTTCATAAACAAAGCTTTGGATGTTAATCATGGTGATTTTAAACTATGGATGAAGCTTCTTAAAATTGATGAGAAACTTCGGAAAAACAGGTTTTTAGTAGAAGACGCAGATCGGGCCTTAATCCTATTTCCAAACATTGCGGAATTATATCGCACCAAAGCATATGCTTTGTATCATTTAAGTCAATATGATAAGTCAATTGCGGTGTGTGATGAAGGTTTAGAGGTGGCCATAGAAAAACAAGACAAGGTTTCGTTAAAAATGTGCAAAGCACTGAATTATAACAAATTGAATAAATATTCAATGTCTAACAATTTGTATAATGAAGTGTTAAGCTTAGATAATCTTAATCCAATTGCCCTGAATAACTATGCATATAATTTAGCTTCACGTGGAGATAGAATTTTAGAGGCAGATTCAATGATTAATTTGGCTTTGAAATTAGAATTAAACAATCCTATTCTTTTTGATACTAAAGCTTGGGTTTTGTATCAGCAACAAAAATATGAGGAAGCATTAGATTGGTTAAATAAAGCAATAGCCATAGATCCAAACAACAAAGAATACTACGTGCATTCCAAAGCAGTTTACCAAAAACTGGGCAATTTGACATTAGCCAATGAAATGCAAAAAATCATAGACCAACTTAGCATTGAAGTCGTTAATTAACATCGCATTTGTGCTTTTTTTAGCACTATTATTCTCTGCTTGTGGCGGAAGAAAAAAAGCACAAGGAATAGATTTAAATAAACAAATTGTAGATCAATATTGGCAAAGCCAATTTGATTTTGACTGTTTAGAATTAAGAGGCAAAGCTACTGTTACGGCCCAGGGAAAGAGCAATAACGTTTCCTTACATATAAAAATGAAACAAGACAGCATTCTTTGGGGAAAGTTTAGTCTACTTGGTTTTGAAATTGCTAAGGTGATGATTACAGCCGACAGCTTTTTTTTAATTAATAGTTTTTCGAATGAGTACATGATGTATGATAATAACTATTTGTACTCGTATTTAGGGTTTAAAGCAAACTTAGGGCAGTTGCAAAACATTCTCGTTGGCAATGCTCCTTTTGATTCAGCATTGTATCAGTTAAACGCAGAAAATGTGCGACTTACGGCAAATGAAGGCATAGCTACCAACAATCTGATTTTGAATGACAAGTTTAGAACATTAAGTTCCAACGTTACTACACCTGATACAACACAAAGTGCTGATATACAATATGATGAGTATGACCTAGTAAACACAAAGTTGATGCCCAAAATTGTGAACATTTCAGTGAAAAATGCCACCTCTCCGCTTGATGTTGTGCTTAATTATCAAATCGTAAATACCTCACCTATAACTACTTTTCCTTGCAATATTCCGAATGGGTACAAACGTAGATAGAAGTTTAAGGGTATTCGTCTTCTTTATTGTCGTGTTTTCACTCGCTTATGTGTCGGCGGCCAAGGGAAATCCTCCTGAACGTGCAATAGCGAGAGATATAGCGTTTATAACCCAAATTTTAGATCAAAATAAACTGCAAAAACAAAGCCTGGGTGCCGAAATGGCTGAACTGGAGTTTCAAGTTGCGGCAGCTAAAAGAGTTATAAGTATTATTGAAGGAGCTGAAAAAGTTTCGGATTATGAGCTTAATAAGTTAGAGCAACAACTAAATGCTATAGAGCGAGAACATACCATTGCGTTGGCGCAGTACCAAGTTATTTTGGTAGAAGAATATAAAAATCGCGACTATAGAACCAAACTCTATTTTTTAGCATCAAGTAATAGTTTCGGTGAATTTATAAATAGACTGAACTATCTTGAAAAGCTAAAGGAGTTTAGGAAAAAGCAGCTTTTTGCGATAGAAACAAAGAAAAGAGAAATTGGAGATAAATTAGCCGTTTATAATGGTTCGAGCAGAGATAAGGATAAAATATCAGCACTTAAGCTGGAAGAAATAATTAAGCTTAATGAACTCCTAAGTGAAAAACATATTGTATTTCAAGGACTTGAAGAAAAGGTAAACGCTTTGCAATTACAACTTAATCAAGCACAATCGAGTTTGAACAAGGAACCTATGAAAACTAACCTTGAACAACCTGCAGTAATCACAAGTGGATTTAATATTAAAAAAATGGTATGGCCATTAAAACGGGGTTTGCTAGTAGGTCAATTTGGAGTACATAAGCACTCAAAACAAAGAAAAGTTCAGGTAGAGAACAATGGCATAGATATACTTTCTACCATTAATGAGCCTGTTCGTTGCGTGTCTGATGGTCAAATCAAAGCTATTTTGGAGATTCCGGGGTCTAATACGAGTATTATTATTGATCACAAGACACACTATACCGTATATTCTAATTTGAATTCCAGCGGTTTAGCAATAGGCGATAGCGTTAGCAAGGAGCAGGTTCTTGGCAAGGTGGCACAGAATGAAGAAGGAGTTTATAAACTACATTTCGAAATCTGGCAAGGGACAAATAAA
>JBEAPG010000187.1:0-4663 GCA_041164545.1 Bacteroidota bacterium | reverse complement strand
ATCGGCGGGATTACTCTTGGGCTTGGGCTGGCTTTTTCCGGGCAATCTTACCCGTAAACAAGCTTTTTTGGTCACAGGAAAAAGCTCTTTAATGTTAGTAATAAGTACAATACCTTTTACCATAGCGGCGGGTTTACTAGAAGGTTTTGTAACCCAATTATACAATGAAATGCCATACTGGCTCGCGCTGATTATCATTTTTTCAACCCTTGGTTTTATTTCTTTTTACTATCTGGTTTACCCTATTTTAGTTTATCGTAAACGAAATCAAACATTTGAGCATCTGCAACTGCTGAATGAAGAAAATTAGTCTAATTCTATATCTATGCGCATTTTATGCTCTAGCCTTAGGCCAGGTTGCTGATGAATATGAAGTATATGAAGAAGAGGATGTAGCCGACGAATACTACGAAAACGAAATGACGGTAGAAGAGGCATTCGAATTTGAAGTAGATACGAAAAACGAATGGAAACGCCCGATTGATGAAAAATTTAAAGAGAAATATACTGGCGAAGAATACAATTATTGGAAAAAACAACCACCTAAAAAACAAGAACGCAGCAGGGTAATAACGGCTGAAAAATCCATAAACATCAGTGGTTTTTTAAAGATTATATTCAATATTTTTCTTGCCGTTGCCATTGGCATTGTGGTATATGTACTCTACATGTTGCTCAAAGATTTCAAATTTACACGTAGCCAAAAAATTGAAAATCCAAATACAGATAGTGAAGAAGAAACGGAACTAAAAGTTGAAACGCTAGACAAAAATGACTTAGAACAACAAATCGCTTTAGCCAAAGAATCAGGCAATTACACCTTAGCAACGCGGTTCTATTTTTTGCTTTACTTACAAAAACTTCAACTGAAGGAGTACATCACCTATCATATAGATAAAACAAATTACGATTATAAAAACGAGTTACCTCACGAAGACTTGCACATACAATTTAC
Organism: Bacteroidota bacterium; assembly: GCA_041164545.1. Lineage (GTDB taxonomy): Bacteria > Bacteroidota > Bacteroidia > NS11-12g > UBA9320 > UBA9320. The sequence goes on along the minus strand of JBEAPG010000187.1, from coordinate 3,708 downwards.
CAAAGTAAGCTACCTTTTTGAATATGTATGGTACGGCAAAAAACCAATTGATGAAACCAGTTTCAGCATTTTAGAAAACACCTTTAAAACGCAAATTGATTTGGTAAAATGAAGCGCTTCATCCTCATATCGATATTTGGCCTAGTCATGGTAGTGGGATGCAACCAGAACCAAGAAGATATTGACTGGAACAGATACTATGAATCGCAGTACAAAACGCCGTTTGGAACGAGCATTTTTAGAAGCGAATTAAAACGTGTATTGGAGGATGCATTTGTAAAAGATATTTCAAAAAAAACAGATGAACTAATAGAAGATAACAAGGCCCAAGATGGCACTTACTTTTACATCAATCCGCGATACTATCCAAACAAGTTGAACAGCTACCACTTGTTTCAATTGGCCAAAAATGAGAATGCGCTGTTTATTGCTACTAATTTCAACGACCCATATCTACTTTCTGAACTTCAAATTGCACCTTCACATATTGAAACCGAAAAAATTCAACTCAAGCTGCATTTTTTAGAGGGTGGTGACAAAGATTTTAAGTTAACCGCAGTAGATAGATACACTTCATTTTTTAGTAAAATACCTGCAAACGCAAAAATTTTAGGAAGTATAAAGGTGGGCAATTCGTACAAGCCCAATTTTATACAACTAAGCCTAAAAAACCAGAGCGGGCAAATACTATTGCACGCCAATCCTGAGCTCTTTAGCAACTATTGTATGCTGCAAAATTCTGATGGGCTATACGCTTTGAACACCTTGCACTATGTAAAAAAGACAAGTTTTATCTATTGGGATGGTTACGACACCTACCGACGGTATACCCAAGCGCCAGTAGGTGGCGGAATGGGTGATACGCTGCGCTATATTTGGAGTAGCCCGCCCCTAACCGCTGCTTTTTGGATAGCACTTGGTGCAATGGTCCTTTTTGCTGGTTTTAATTATAAACGGGTAGTACGCAGCATTCCAGTTCATAAACCGCTAAAAAACAATTCATTGGCGTTTGCCACACTAGTAGGCAACTTATTTATGGAGCAAGAAAATCACATAGATTTAGCGCGCTACCGAAGTATCTATTTATTGGATACCATTAAACGAAAATTCAATTTAGACACTTCTGAATTGGATGAGCTATTCACCCAAAAGTTAGCCGAAAAAAGCCAAGTGAGTATAAACGAACTTTCTCCGCTTATAAGACACGTGCAGCGTATAAAAACGAGAGGATATATTGATAAGACAGATTTTATTTCTTTTACAAAAACAATAGATACATTACATAAAAAACTAAATATTACCTAATGGACACACTACATAACGATGGTCAAAACGAAGAAAATATACACTTTGAAACGAATGTACATTTACAAAAAATACAGTCGGGTGTAGCCAAAATAAAACGCGAATTATCAAAAGTAATCGTCGGTCAAAATGACTTAATAGAATCGCTAATAATCGGGATAATTGCAAACGGACATTGCCTCATAGAAGGTGTGCCTGGCATAGCCAAAACACTATCTGCCAAACTGTTGGCTAAGACTTTAAGTGTTGACTTTTCGCGGATACAGTTTACTCCAGATTTAATGCCTTCAGACATATTAGGCACCTCTGTTTTCGACCCCAAAACCACCTCATTCGAGTTTAAGTCTGGGCCTATTTTTACCAATATTGTACTGATAGACGAAATAAACAGAGCGCCAGCTAAAACCCAATCTGCCCTTTTTGAAGTAATGGCAGAAAAGCAAATTACCATTGATGGTAAAACGTATGAAATGGAAAAGCCATTTATCGTTTTCGCCACTCAAAACCCGATTGAACAAGAGGGTACCTATCGTTTGCCAGAAGCGCAATTGGATCGTTTTCTTTTCAAAATTGACATCCATTATCCGGAGTTGGTAGATGAAGTAGCTATTATAGAGCGCCACAACAACCGCGGGAATACTACTGAAATAGAAGAAGTTTCTCCAGTGCTAAACTCAAAAGAAGTTATTGAAATTCAGAATCTTACAAAAGACATAAGCATAGAAAAATCGGTGCAAGAATACATTGCCAAAATAGTGGTTCAAACGCGAAATCACCCTGCATTGTACCTTGGGGCATCACCCAGAGCATCGTTAGCCATTCTTGCAGCTGCCAAAGCTAAAGCGGCAATTAGTGGTCGCGACTTTGTGATACCTGAAGACGTAAAATACGTAGCTCCACTAACGCTTAGACACCGCGTAGTAGTAGCTCCTGAAAAAGAAATGGAAGGTCTAACACCTGATTTTATAATAAAAGAAATGATAGAAAGCGTAGAAATACCGCGATAAGGAGCAGATGGCAAAGTGGTGGGATAACATATTTTTAAACTCCGTATTCTTTATCGTTTGCGGCGTATTAATTGTGCTTTATGTTTTAGGGCACTTTTACTCGCTATATTATATGGTAGCCACTATTGGCTTGGCTTTATTGATTTTCTTTCTACTGCTCGATGCGTTTTTACTTTACCGCAAAAATGGGATAAGTGGAAGTCGCAAAGTCGCGGCTATTTTATCTAATGGAGATGAAAATCCAATTGCCCTGCATATTATAAACCGATATGAATACTTGCTTTTTGCTACTATAATCGATGAGCTTCCGTCACAACTCAATCAAGGAGAAAAGCAATTCAACACAAAACTCAATCCACTTACAAGCAAGAAAATAAACTACGCTGTATGGCCAAAAGAACGAGGCGAATATCAGTTTGGAGACATAGTAGTAATGGTATGCACGCCGCTGCGATTACTAAAAAGGCGATACTCCATTGCAGCACAAACTACTGTAGCGGTTTACCCTTCGTTTGTTCGGCTTAACAGATATAATCTCAAAAACTTAAAGTATTTCTCGCGCGATATAGGAGAAGCAAAAACCAGAAAAATTGGCCATTCTACCGAGTTTGAACAAATAAAAGGTTACGTGAAAGGCGACGAAATGCGGTACATCAATTGGAAAGCGAGTGCCAAGCGTAATCAGCTTATGGTGAATCAGTACACCGACGAAAAAGCACAACAGGTATATTGTATTCTGGACACGGGAAGAGCCATGCAAATGCCTTTTGATGGGTTAAGCTTACTCGATTATGCTATTAATGCATCGTTGGCCCTAAGCCAAATTATAATTAAGAAAAATGACAAGGCGGGCTTGCTCTACTTCAATAAAAAGGTAGACAAAATACTACCCGCGGATAAATCCTTGAGCCAAATACCCAAAATTCTCAATACGCTATACAATCTTAAAACCGCATTTTTCGAAAGTAACTTTGAGAAGCTCTATGCCGAAGTAAAATTTAGGATAACGCACCGAAGTCTGATGTTGATTTTTACAAATTTCGAAGACATGAACTCGCTAAAAAGACAGTTACCCTATCTTAAAGGAATAGCAAGAAACAACGTGTTATTGGTTGTGTTTTTCAAAAACAGAGAGTTAGAGGAAATGGTGTCTTCGCCAGCCAAAACCGGAAGAGATTTCTATTACCAAGCTGTAGGAGAAAAACTGATTTATCAGAAAAAACTGATGGTGAAAGAACTGCAACGGCATGGCATTCAGAGCTTACTTACCGACCCTCAAAATCTGACTACCGACACCATAAGTAAGTATTTAGAGATAAAGGCAAAAGCTATAATATAACTTCGTTTTAAGTCTGCAATTTAGACTTCTTAAAAGTAGTATTTTTACTTAACAGAC
>JBEAPG010000186.1:0-4672 GCA_041164545.1 Bacteroidota bacterium | reverse complement strand
CTGTTTTAGTACTGGTTGTATAATTTTCACCATCAATCCATATTAGTGATCCACATACACTTTGAGTATCGATGGAAAAGAAGCCGGTAAATGAGTTGGTTGTTTTGCAATTAATGTAATCCTGCATAGCATCAGTAGATGAGGAATAGCAAAGAGTTGAATAGCCAGCTGAATCTTCGAGAGCAATTTGTGTGGAATCAAATCCCATAACGCCCATATAATATTTGTACAAATTTGATCTTAAGACAACCTTTTGAGTGAAGGCAGAAGACGAATTTGTTCTACATTCAAGTCCACCATTAATAATGTTATTGGTGTGGGCAAATCCTTTGTAGTACATCCTTTGGGAAGAATATGCACTATCGTGAAGCCACAGATCGTGCATTACTTGATGACATGAAGGCTTAGGGCACTGCGGCATCATCCAAAACCAAATGGCACTTTTAAACGCTAAAACACCGTTTTCTTGAATAGAGTCTGGATAATTCAATAAAACATTCTTGTTGTTGTAAATGAATTTACTGAATTGACCATAATTGTAATTCCATGACAGTTGAATAGGTCCACGGCCGTAATAACCTACGGTAGATACTGGAGGAAATTCTGCATGAGATTGTGAATAAGCACCTGCACTGGTGGCACTAGAATAACCTACTTCGTGTACAAAGTACAAGCCCCAAAAAGCATAGTCGCCGGGCAAACCCGAACCTACAGGCAATTGCCAACCACCTGTTGTTTCTTTAGAAATATTAGCAAAAAAAGCCGCTAACTCTCTTTTGTTATTGATTGTTGAGCTTTCATTTAAAAATTGTGCAAAATCTACAATAGTGATTGATTCCGGTGTGGTATTTGAGAACCACCACGAATCAACATTTGAGTAATTATAAGTTTGCAGATTTGACTTTCTGGTAATATCGATTAGTTGCCCCCAAACTCCTGGTTTAGTTCTAATTACAACAAAATAATCGGCCATTTCATTTACTGCAGTATTAAAATTATTGTACGAATAAAAATCAGTTGTATAGCCCTGCGGGTGAGAAGCCATTGTACCTGCACGTTTAGGAAATAGGGTATCCCACTGAGATGAATTTATTAAGATGTTCAAGTTGGTGTTTTGCGAAATAGAAAAAAGAAAAGAGAAAAGAAAACACATTACCAAGGCGGTTTTTTTCGCATCACATCTTGCTAGCTTCACGGCTCAAGTTTATAACAAATTTCGTTAATATCTTTATTATATTTAAACAAATGGCCCTTTTAGCAATGATTGTAAACTTCTTGAATTATGCTGGTTTTCTAATCATTGATGTACTGGTTCAATACCAAATTTGAAAAATACCAAATTCCCTTTTTGGCATATGTTGATTTTATAACAAAAAGGACAGTGCTATTAACCTAAAAGTACTTTAGAATCTCTCCCACTCTGTCCATAGACTCAAAGCATTGAACTTCGAGACACTTGCATTGTCGGCACGACTTTGGCATTGTTTCCACACTAAAGCCTTTTGTTTTATTAAAGAATGAAGGATTATATCGAAACGCTAAAAACCTATTTGGAATTAAAAATTAGAATACGGTCGCTTAAAAGGCTGAGCTAAAAAACGATATACAATTTCATTAAACAACTCCGGATTAGAAGCTGGAGTATAATGTGTTTCACCTGGTATTATACACAATTGCGCTTGCGGTATGCTCTCGTACATTTCTACGGTGTGGTGATTTATAGTGATATCTTCATCTCCCGCCATAATTAAAACTTTGGCTTTTATTTGAGACAAATCCATTGTCGAAATCTGAGGTTGCTCGAGTAACATTTGAAGCAACTGCTTCTGCAAATCCCAATTTTCTGTGGTATCTTCTTCTGTTATTTTCGCTTTTATACGTTTTAGTGATTCTGTATCGTGCCGAATCGCCCAACCGTGTACAGCAGACGAGTCTGGCCTTAAGTTAGCACCCATCGCTACTACTTTGTTCATCTTTGTTTTACCCGAAACAGCCATCAGTAAAGCAACAATTCCGCCATCACTCCATCCTACTACATTTATAGAGTCTAACTGCAGGTAATCTACCAAGGCTTCCCAATCTGCCGCAATTTGAGCATAAGTTAGCGAATCTGTATTTAACTCTGATTTCCCTTGACCACGATTGTCGGCCACTATTACTCGAAATCTTGTCTTAAAATATTCAATCTGATTTTCCATAGAATGAATGCTTCCACTGTTTCCGTGAATCAACAAAAGCGGCTCTCCAACTCCATATTCTTCTACATATATCTGGGTTCCGTTTAGCGAAATATACTTACCTACTTGCTCATTATTACCATATTTCAAAACCTGAGTTTCTTCGCTTTTTTCTTGCAAATTGGTATTGCAGGCAGCACAAAGCACTAGAATAAAAAACACAAGCTTCAATTGATTTTTCATATTCCGTTGGCGAATTTAATTTCTACTTTCTTTGATAAAATACCACAATGTTTATTTCTTCTAAATTATCAGTTGGCCTACCAACTCGCAATACTGCATCTCGTGATATCATTTGTTATTTCTTAGCTGTTTTATTTTGGCCAGTTTTTATTCATTTTCAGCGTTTCTTTCGCCCATTGGGAGCAACTTATGCTTTGTTCCAAATCAAACAAAAATAGCCTAAATTACATTTAGCAGAACGAATGATTCGCCCTCTCTATTTGCAATTCAAGCATAAATCCGAATGCAAATTGGTTATTTGATTGTCGAATGTCTACATAAATATTTTTAGCTTTTCTTGCTCAAATATTGATTTCCATAACTGCTCTTTTTGCGGATTGTGCTGCGGTATGAACACTGACCCAATCTTCGCCATCTGTGTATTCACTCCCGGCAAAAAATAATTTACTTCCAACATTATTACCTAGTTCCCGCACCGTCCTCCAATCTGCATAATCTGTCAAATATCCGCCTCTAATAAAAGGTTCATTATTCCAATTTTGGGTAATATGGTTTAAATAACTTGGCGTAGCTTTATTGGCATATATGCTATCAAGTTCATCTAAAATATGCTTCTTTAATGATTCGCCAGAACGAGAAATATAGTCTTGAGCAGGTTTACCAATTGAGAAAAGCCCAATTATGTTCTTGCTCGTATTTTGGCCCAAACAAGCATTGTAGTATATTTTTTGGCCGTCGGTCTTAGGCTCAATTTGAAATTCAAATTCATTGTCTCCATAAAACTTAGAATCAAACTCAAAAAAGGCTTTAAACCCATCCCACACAGCTGCATCGTTTAGCGCATTTATCTTGCTTTGTGGTAAGCTTGGAATAAAATCTACATCTCCCGCCTTAAGCACCTGAAGCGGAATAGATAGCACTACTTTGTCCGCTATTACCTCTCCTTTGTTGGTGGTTACAATTATCTGATTCCCAGAATAATCTATCGACTTAACTACAGTTTGATATGAGATATGATTTGAAATAGAAGGTAGTATATAATCTTCAAAAAAACTAAACCAGGAATAATCGACAAACTTTCTATCCGGATTGTCAGGCACGGTATTTATGTTGACTTCTACCTTTGCATCATTCACAATTTCACTAAAAATACTTACACTTGTCTCTAGCCATTCCGCACCCAGTGGTATTGGAAAATTCGCAAAATTGCGATCAATTCTAATTCTTCCTCCATATATAGTTGACGCCTCCAGAATTTCAAAATCTGTTCCTTGTTGTTTCAAAAAATAACCGGCTGATAATCCGCCTGCCCCAGCGCCAATTACAACTACCTTACCCGAATATGGCTTAGCTATCTCTTTACTAGCATTGCAAGAAGTTAGGCTCTGAAGTGACCATCCTATCCCAAAAAGTCCGCAAATTTTGATGAATTGTTTTCTATCCATAACCTTAATCGGTCACTCAGCTACAGAAAAATACGCATTTCTTCCTGCGATTCTAGTTCGGCTATTTCTAGAAATTATATTAATCGCCAGGCAGCGTTGGCTTGCCAGCTATTCCTCTAGGGTCCCTGTCGTAAACTACAGAGGAGTTGAACCATTGACTTATAGGCCGAGCTTCATCCAATCTATTTTTGTTCAATCTTCTTGCTATCTCCTGCAATGAAGCCAGAAAAACAATAGTTCTAAATTTTAATGACGCTGGAAACATAACGCAGGTCGGTTTTTGTTCTACTTATCCTCGTAAACCAACCCAATCTTTTCTCTCACTCTATCAAGTATAGACACCAAATCTAAACTGGTTGCAAGGGGCAACTTTGGGCTTTCCGTTAATTGCTTTGCAATGCAATTATTAACCTCTTCTATTTCGTGAACATATCCATTGCCAGTGTATTTCAAGTCAATCGTTTCATCAATTCCAGCGCGCGAGATGGACATTTTTTCTGAATGGTGAAATCGACGATGAAGTTTTATAATACCTTCTGTACCATAGATATACGCTTCTGTTGGGGTATCGCTTTCAATGCTAGATTCCAGACTTGCCTTCGCTCCATTTGGATAAGTGAATAACATAGAACAGGTCCCGTCCACCTCGGTTTCTGCCATAGAAGCAATTGCGCTTATATCTATTGGTTGCCCAAGCGCTAGTAAGCTCAAATAAATGGGGTAAATACCAATATCCAGCAAAGAACCTCCACCAAGCGTTTTGTCATACACTCTGCTTTTCAAATTCATATCTCCTTTAAATCCAAA
>JBEAPG010000185.1:0-4674 GCA_041164545.1 Bacteroidota bacterium | reverse complement strand
CTGGAGTTTTTATTTGGATTGAACAATCGCAATTTGGTTTATTTCAAATGGTAAGCTTTCCAATTTGGGTGGAGTTTTTACTAAGCGTAATCCTGCTTGATTTTGTTGCGCAGTTTGGGGTGCATTACATTTTGCATAAGGTACCATTTATGTGGCGATTTCATATGGTGCACCACAGCGATACTATGATTGATGTAACTTCAGGTACTAGACATCACCCAGGTGATTATTTGTTTAGGGAGCTGTTTTCACTATTTGCCATTGTAGTAGGAGGTATACCTTTTGCTTACTATGCTTTTTATCGCATACTTACCGTGCTTTTTACCTATTGGACGCACGCAAATTTGAGGTTGCCAGCTAAGTTAGATAAATGGCTGAGTTTGGTTATTGTGACACCCAATATGCATAAGTTTCATCATCATTTCGAACGACCTTGGACGGATACTAATTTTGGCAATATCCTAAGTATTTGGGATAGGCTATTTGGCACGTATGAATATGACGATATTTCAAAAGTGAAATACGGCTTGGATGTGCTGGATGATAGCCAATCTCAGAACACGCAATATCAGCTTAAAGTGCCTTTTGATAAGAGCATAAAAACGGATTAATCTTTCTAATTTTAAAGTTTATTCAAACTCTTCGCTCAAACTGTCATCCCACTTAAAAGCATTGACAATCCAACCTTTGTCGTTTTTATAAAAAGAAAATTGCAGTCGTATAGCACTTTTCTCATAGCGAATGAGGTAAGTTTCTCGTATAGCAAAGTCCTTAATGGTCTCTTCTTTTAGCCGAACTACTTCTACTTTTTCGCCAAATCGATCATCCAGCATATTCAAATACCGTATTGTTTTTTCTTCAAGACCTTGTATTTCATCTGCAGGTAGTGGCCAATAGGGCATTAGTTTTTTAAACGCTACGCCAATGTAGTCGTCGTAAAATAGCTGCGAAACTTCTTTAGATAACTTTTGCGTAGCAGCTACATCAGGCAAGTATTTATCTTGTGCCAAGCTGCTTAGGCTAAAAATGGAAAGAAATAGAATAAAGAGTATCTTCATTTTATTGCTTTATAAATTTAGATACAAAAGCATCGGTACGCACTGTGTAGACGCCATTAGCAAATTCACTAATTACAATAGGAGTAAAATTATTAACATCTCCTTGCCATATCACGATTCCCAATTGATTTTGCAATTCGACGGTATGGAATTGATTGTCATCAAAGTGAATGTATATTGTATTTTGTGCAGGATTGGGATAAACTGCATTCGATTTTTGAGTCAGTTCTGTTACTCCAGCAACCGCTTCGCCACTTTCAAAACCGAGCTCAATGGCATCGTCTATGGTTGAAGTAGAACCATTGTTAATTGTTCCATTGGGTTCAATTAGCATACCTACTATGTGCATGTCTTCTAATTTCCATTTCCAGTCTACTATAAAAGTAAAGTTATGTGTAAACGTTTCTCCTGCACTTGCGCTAGTACCAAAGGCAGCATTCAATCCGCTAAATTTAGGAGCAATAGCTCTTGCCACGTGATCGTAAACCATGTCAGCAGCTGGTACGGGATTGGGTTTGGTCTCATAACCGCCCATTACACCGTTAGTTCCGGTGCCATAGTAGTTTGCTTGGCTCCATCCTTGCCCGGTTCCTATTACATTATCTTCTACCAAAACACAAGCTATTTTGTAATTTCCAAGTATGTTTTCATTCAAAGTAGTTTTTAGGCTAACTTTTAGTTCTTTGGTAGTCTCATTGTATTCAGCTCCTGTTTCCATAACTCCTGCAGGTGCAGTAAGTATTCGGGTAATAAAGTCGCCTTCAAATGCACTTGGATCTATATCATTTCCTCTGTCGGTTAAGCCACTTGGATAACCAGAAATGCGAGTACCTATGCCGTCATCATAAATACCTACTACCATTGGGTCGCCATTATGCACGGCTATTCCTTGAAAAAATCCGTGGTATTTTTTCTCCATTTTTTCTAACGCAACCGCGCCTCTCGGACACCATCCACACCACGTTCCAGTTGCTTCTTCGCCTATAACTACTCTACCTTTAGCAGGAGTTATTGGATTTAAAAGTAGTGTTTTGGTATTGTCATTTGCATTATCATCGGCACCACCATTTACCTCAATTATGCTTGCACTAAAGGGTAATTCTCCACCTACCAAGTCTATTTCGCTATCCCAATCAAAAGTATAAAGTCCATTAGCAAGGATATTAATTTGCGATAGGTCTTTTTGAGTTGTATTTCCGTTGTAATTCACCTCCACTTTTGCAGATGTGATTGCCGTAGAACCTAAATTTCTGATTTCTACCGATGGAGTAACTTTTGAACCTCCTAAGAATCCAACTACATTATCTATAAAAGTGATTGAAGCATTGGTAGACGTGGGAGTATAAGCTGTGTGCGAATAGGCAACATCATCTATAAAAAATCCACTTCCTTTGGTTGGGTAAAAGTTAATACTTGCAAATTTTCGTAATCCATTTTGAAATGTTCCTACCGATTGATTGTTTACAAAGGCTTCGTAGGTATTTGTATTTAAGTCTACTTGTAATTTAAAGTTGAACCACTCGTTTTGAGGGTATGTAGTGGATAATAAGCTTCCTATTAATCCACTTCTAAAATTTAGTTTACTATCTGTAGTGAAATCGACGTCCAGAGTCCAAGCTTGACCTGGCGTTGCTGTCTCTTGAAAATTGAGGTATGCTAACTTGCCGGATTCTACGAATATTTCAAATGATATTTCAAAAACTCCTGTACTATGTTGAGCACCAAAAGGGAGTACGATGTCTGTTGGTCCGCCTGCATCCAAATTAGAGTTAAAGTAGATTGATTTAGTACCCGACTTTGCTTTTGTAGTTATTACAGAAACATCATCAGCCCCACCATTTGCGCTAGACCATGTTGCCCAAGTAGAGCTAACTGCTGCCAATTTTGCGCCTGCTGCATAACTTTCAAAATCGTCTGAAAAAGATTGGGCGTTTAAGCAAAATGTGCCAAATAAAAGTAGAATTAGGTAAAATGTTTTTTTCATTGGATTGGATTATAATTGATAGGTTAGAAATCTAGTAGACAAAGTAATGCAACAAAAAGTAATAAACAAGCCATAACTCCTTGCTGAGCCAAAAAAAAGCGAATCTGCTTTTAGAATTTTACTGCTGATTCTGTATGTGGTATGCCAAAAAGAAAGGGCTTATACTTGTTCTAAAGCCTGATTTATATCCCAAATGATATCATTGAAATTTTCGACACCTACAGATAAGCGAATAAGGGAGTCGGTTATTTCCATTTCGGATAAGTGCTCTTCTTCCAGTCCAGCGTGCGTCATGGTTTTAGGATGTTCTGCTAAACTTTCTGTGCTTCCTAAACTTACTGCGAGTTTTATCAATTTTAAACTGTTTAAAAACACAAAAGCTTCGTGCTCCCCACCATTTATATGAAAAGAAAGCATAGCTCCAGTGCCGGAATATTGTCTTTTAAAAATCTGATATTCCTTAGTGTCTTTGTCAATTAATCCTAAATAATTTACCTTTTTCACTTTAGGATGTGTAGCCAAAAACTGCACTACTTCTACCGCATTTTGCTGTTGCTGCTCCATCCTGATTTTTAAGGTTTCGAGGCTGCGCATTAGTAACCAGCCAGTCCACGGTCCCGCCATATTGCCTAAGAATGTTCGCAGTGTTTTAACTTGTTTCATAAGTCTTTTGTTGCCCAGTACCGCACCTGCAATAATGTCGCTATGACCACCAATATATTTGGTAGCCGAGTATAATACTAAGTCTGCCCCGTGCGCAAGCGGATGTTGCCACAGTGGTCCCATATAGGTGTTATCTACAGCTAGCAAAACTTCTTTTTCACTTGTACTATAAAAATCTGCAATGCGTTTACATATTTCAATATCTATGAGGTCATTGGTAGGATTTGCCGGAGTTTCTATGAAAATCATCTTCACTTTATCTTCATATCCTTTTGTTTTAAGATGATTTTTGATGTTTTCTTCCGTATCCCCAGGTTTAAATCCAAGAATTTTTACTCCTATTGTAGGCAAAAAAATGCTCGATGAAATGGTCTGTGCCTCCGTACAGTGGATTGCTATATAAAAGTACATCTCCTGGAGAAAGAAATTCTAACAAAACGGTGGTTATAGCAGACATTCCACTCTCGAATACTGCGCAGTCTTCTGCTTTGTCCCATAAGCATAATCTGTTTTCTAAAATTTCCAGATCAGGATTGTTTATACGGCTGTATATCAAGCCCAATTCCTCATTAGGCAATTGATCTCTTTTGCCATAAGCTACTTCAAAAAAAGCTTTTCCCTCTTCTGCCGTTTGAAATACAAAAGTTGAGGTTTGAAAAATCGGACATTTAATTGCTCCTTCAGAAAGCTCTGGTTTATAACCATAGCCCATCATTAAACTTTCGGGTTTGAAATTCATACGAATACACTTTATTTAATAAAACCATTTGAGTTACAGAGGCAAATAAAGATGTCTTTATCGCTTCTATCTTCAGGTCAAAGCTAGGTATTTGCTTTGGGTCGGTTAAGTAAAAATACTACTTTTAAGAAGTCTAAATTGCAGACTTAAAACGAAGTTATATTATAGCTTTTGCCTTTATCTCTAAATACTTACTTATGGTGTCGGTAGTCAGATTTTGAGGGTCGGTA
>JBEAPG010000184.1:0-4687 GCA_041164545.1 Bacteroidota bacterium | reverse complement strand
TTACAAACGCTTACATTTAAATCTAAGCGCTTATTATTCGCTTTGGGTTTGGTGGTGCCATTCTCTTTGCAGTGTTGTTTTACTCGAAACTCGTATTCGACTAAACTTCACAAGTAATAATCGCTAGGAATACGTACTAGCAAAAACGAAAAACAAAATTTTAACACACATTTAAAAACAAGTAAATTATTATGAACGCATTAAGAAACAAAGTACAATTGATCGGCCACCTTGCAGCTAACCCAGAAGTAAAAACACTAGACGGAGGCAAAACCATTGCTAAATTCGCTATGGCCACAAACGAAACCTACAAAAACCAAAAAGGCGAAAAAGTACAAGAAACCCAGTGGCACAATGTAGTTGCCTGGGGCAAAACAGCAGAACTTATGGGTCAACTTCTGGCCAAAGGCAAAGAGGTAATAATAGAAGGGAAACTCACCAGTCGCAGCTATGACGACAAAGAAGGTAACAAACGCTATATAACCGAAATAGTAGCTCAAGAATTCCTTTTACTTGGCGCTAAGCAAACGGCAGATTTGCCGTTTTAGGCGGTTTAAAAAATCGGCTTCGATAATTTTCTCCTTACGTCGAAAAACTCAGCCTGACTCAAGTGAAAACCAAGGTCAGCCTGAGTAATTCGATGGACGACCAACGGAAGTCACAGCGAATGTATCGAGAAGCTACCTTTTTTAAGACCACAATGTTGTTCGTCAATTAAAAAAGCTATTTGGTAAAGAGCAAATTAAAAGTAACAAAATTTCACCCACCTTTGAACTAAGATTTTGTCAAAAAACTTAGCTTTTAGTAGAACAAAAAACCCGGGCAAGCCCGGGTTTTTTAATTTGTCTTTTTTTGATAAATACTACGCTAGTATTTGAGCTGTATGGGCTTTGGTATCCACCTTTTCTATTACTTCTTCTATTACCCCGTTTTCGTTTATAATAAAAGTAGTTCTCGCTACACCCATATACTTTCTGCCGTACATGCTTTTTTCTACCCAAACTCCGTAGGCATTGCACGCTTCTTTTTCTGTATCTGCGAGTAGGTCAAAAGGCAATTCATATTTGTCTATAAATTTCTGATGCTTTTTGGCATTGTCTGGACTAACGCCCACTATTGCATATCCCGCTTCTAAAAATCGATTATAGTTATCTCTCAGATCACACGCTTCTGCGGTGCACCCCGGTGTATCATCTTTTGGATAAAAGTATAACACCAATTTTTTACCTGCATAATCCGCAAGGCTTATTTGCTCTCCTTTTTGATTCTCTCCGCTAAAATGAGGAGCTTTCTCTCCTTTTTGTGGTATTGACATATTCTTATAACAATGAAATCTTAAAAACGATTGCTTTTATTCCAAATATCCGTCTGTAATCCAAGCTTCTATTTTTGCAATTTTTTCGTCTGACAATTTTGGTTGCCCCACCGGCATTGCCTTAGCGCCAGGCACGTGTTTTATAGATTTCACTAATTCTCCGCCTTGGGTAACGCTTTTTGCAGAGGCATACGTTGCTAAACTTCCATTAGAAGATCCACTTGCGTGACAACCACTTAAAGCACAGCTAGCATTGAAAATTGGGGCTACATCTGCTGTATATGTAACTTTAGTAGCGGAGTCTATAGGGTCTGGAGTTACTACTTCCTCCTCTTTGCACGATTGTAGAAACGCGAAGCCAAATAAGGCAATTAAAATAAGTGTGATTTGTAAATTCTCCATTGATTGGTTATTGTGATGGCACGAAAGTATAAGAGTATGCACTTTTGCCTTCTACGGTAGCGTAATCTTATTGCTATATTCTGCCCTATTTCCCCTTCCATCTATTACTATAAGTTTGAAATCGTGTGTGCCTGCTGCAATCCATTTTGGTATTTCACCCCATACTAAATTGGTTTTGGGTTCATATTCTGCCAAAATCCATTTACCATCAAGCGAGCAAATAATTTGCTTTACCTCGCTTAAATTATCTGTAACCCTAAATTTATAATTCACACCAAAAGTGATAGGTCTAATTACCGGTGGATCATCATCTACTGCTATTGCATATTCTCCGAGCGAGCGTGTTTTAAAGGTCAATTTATCTCCAGTAAGCACACCTCCTTCATAATTTCGTCTTCCATCAAAACTAACTGCACAAAGTTTGTCTCCATATTTTAGCCATTCTGGAGGTACGGTGTAGGTAATATAAATGTAGGTATGTAAAGGAGTGTAACCATAGTGCATTTGTAAGGTTTTGCTGATCATTGCGGGTTTAGGTGGTTTCTCTTTTAGCTTAAAATCAAAGGTATGATAAACCGCTTTGGCAGGTATACTGATGTGCCAATTATCATAGTCTATAATCTTTCCCTTACCCGCTTCTACTCTCTCTTTTACCTCATACGGAACAGAATCTTTCCACGCTAGTTTTTGCCCGTCCAAATTACCTACCACTATCCAAGACACGGAATCGGTAAACCCTGCATAATCTTGTATATACAGTTTAAGCTGAATGCTGTCCCCTTCTTTTATCCATAATTCTGCATTTTGATTTTGTCGATAATAAGGAAGCGGATTGTACTTCTCTTTGAACAATCGGGTATATGTCAACCCTGTTTTATACTTAATATAAGGATCAGTATGTGTGTAAATGTATCGTCCATCATTAAAGTCAAAACGCTCTATTTGATATTGATATAGTAATTCTCCGTTTGCAGTAAGCCAGCAGTAATTAATGCCAAGTCTGTTATTTCTATCTGTAAAATAATCGTCTGTGCGCATACCAAAACTGTATGTTCCTGGTTTTAGATTCAACGTTTTTACTTGTTTCAATACATCAGAACCGCGCGTAAGTGTTATGTATGGATAATTCCCATTGGAATAGAGCGATTCTGCATCTTTAAGATATACACTCACATTTTTTATCTCTGGCTTTATTTTGTCTTGTACATCTAAACCATGTAGAAGAGGGTTAGTAGACTCACCTCGTGGATTCCGGATTTCAAAATGCAAGTGGGGGCCGCCGCTACCTCCAGTATTGCCACTTAGGGCAAATGGTTGCCCTTTACTTAAAGTTATTTCTCCCTTTTTAGGAAACAACTCTAACTCAAACTTGCGTTGGGCATATTGTGCTGTTTTTACATAATTAGCCAATGCTCCAGTAAACTGCTGCAAATGCCCATAAACCGTGGTATATCCGTTGGTATGCCTAATGTAAACTACGCGTCCATAGCCTTCAGTATCTACTTTTACCCGCTCCACGTAGCCATCGGCTGCTGCCAGCACTGGCCACCCTTCTTGGCCTCCGGTTCGTATATCTAATCCTGCATGAAAATGCGTTCCTCGTAATTCACAAAATGTCCCGGAAACAAAAATGGCACTGTCAAACGGATTTCTAAAATAACTTTGATTGTACGGATTTTTGTTTCTGGTAAAGGGATAATACGCGGTAGAAGCCATACTAATTCTACTTGGAACGGGATCCATAAAATCATCTATTTCTTTAAATACTATTTCTGCTGAATCATCGTCTATCACCTCTTCATTATCTACTATGGCCGTATTATTTTTACACGTAGCAAATAGTGATATCAACCCTGCTACTATTAGGATATATAAAAATGTTCTTTTATTCAAAATGTACAAAATCAAACAAAGATAAGTGGCCAGCTAAGGGAGTTATTAAGATTTAAACATACCACCTAAAGTATTCTACAAAACCTACCAAACAATTACAATCACTACGAAACTGTATTTATTTTCTTGCGTTTGAAAAATTATGAGAAAAGATACAATAGCGATAACCACAACAACCTTACTGCTTATCATTTATTGCAGTTTCGCTTCTTTGAATGTGGCATTTATGTGGGTGAACATTTTATTCGTTACCCTTCATATTCTAACCGTGTGGATGGTAATAGCTATACTTAAAAGTCCAGTAAAAGTGGAACGCACTTTTGATGAATATTTTTATCAGGACGAGAATAAGCGCCGCAATAACCCCACAATTAACGGGTAGCTATTCGGAAATAATATAGTTGAAATTTGTGCTGAGCTCCTGCTTGGTGTAATACGAAATAGAAACCTGTAAGGGTATTGCTTCTATGGGTGTATCTGTATTATCCGTCGGCACTTTCTCTATCGCTTCCAATACATCTGTACCTTTTATTATTTTCCCAAAAATCATATAATTTCCGTCCAACTGAGGCAGGCCCTGCTCTTTGTTCACAATATAAAATTGGCACGCATTTGATTGCTTCTGCGGATTATCATCTCTACCCATACCCAGCGCACCATAGCTATGTCCAATGCTATCTACAAACTCCGGATCTAATAAATAAGGGGAATTTTCAAAATACTTTACCGAATCTGGGCAGCCTCCCTGTATCACAAAGTTTCTTACTACGCGATTAAAGGTATACTCATCATAGACTTTAGCTTCTGCTAATTCTATGAATTTGGCTTTATGATTTGGGGTTTCATCAAAAAGCCAAAAATACATCACACCAAAATCTGTCTGTACTTGCGCTATTGGATATTCTTTTTCTTTAACGATTTCCTGATTTTCTTTTGACGAACAACCAAACGTAGAGAATGCAATCAAAATTGAAATAAATAATACCCATTGTTTCATTACACAAACATATTCTATTTCAAAAAATATAACGGAATGAGCAAAGGATTCAGGATTGGTGCGTAATTCAAAAAAACATT
>JBEAPG010000183.1:0-4701 GCA_041164545.1 Bacteroidota bacterium | reverse complement strand
CCATTGAAAAATAGTTGGGTATAGTTCTTTTACCGTTTTTGCCCTTAATTTATAATCGAGTAAATTATTTATTTCGACTGCTGTATTGTCTAAACCTGAAAAGTCATTCACTTTTAGCTCATAAGCACCAATATTTTGATAATTGTTAGCCGCAATACGTTGCAACATACGCAGGTCGCAAATGGCAAATTGTTTGTCAAACTCCTGCAAACCAGTATTATATATTCCTACTACTCTTGGCTTTCTTTGGCGCACATTGTCTTGGTCTACAAAAAATAAGTTAAGAAATGAACCGGTATCTACATCTAAAACTTTGGCTGTGTATTCTGAGACAAGTAAGTCATAACTATCTGTTTTAGCGCTATATGCAGGTAGATTTCCTCTTTTCAGGTGCTTCTTAAAAAATGAGAAGTTGTAGTTATATGGAACACCTTTAAAAATTAGGCCTTCCAAAACTGAATCAGATTTGATTATTCCTGCTTTTTGAATTGTCGGAAATGCATAATCCACATTGCTTACGTTCCGTAATTCCGCAATTAATTTTTTATCAAAAGTTACTAGGTTTTGTTCGCTTCCATTGCCTAATTGATACTGAGAAACGATAATGTCGCCGGCATAGCCCGTTACTTTTTCACGAATTTCCTTTTTAAAACCAAGAAGAATGCCAAAAGAAAGTATGACAACACAAATACTGACAGATACAGCAGCTATAGCTAGCATCGTTATGGTACTGGTGAAAGTTTGTTGCTTACTCGTGCTAAGCTTTTTAGCTATGTAGTATCCAAATTGCATACTTTTGACCCTGCAACATTAGATATTTAATGAAGAAAATCATCACTTTACTTTGTCTTGCAGCTATTTTCATTGCGTGCAAATCATCCGGTAAACAAGTAGAAGTAAATCAAACAGAAGTAACTGCGAATCAGGAGGCAGCAGAGCTACTTTTAGGAGCGGAGCAATTGCATAAATACTTGCCATTACTGAAAGGAAAAAGAATAGGATTGGTTGTAAATCAAACTTCTACTATAGGCAAAACTCATTTAGTGGATACACTAAAAAGCCTTGGAGTAAATATAATTAAGGTCTTCGCACCAGAACACGGATTTAGGGGAGATCATAGTGCAGGGGCTCTAATTAATAGCGGTGTGGATGAAAAAACAGGATTGCCAGTGCTATCACTTTACGGAAGTACAAAGAAGCCAACGCCAGAAATGTTAAAAGATTTAGATATAGTCATTTTTGATATTCAAGATGTTGGAGTTCGTTTTTATACGTATATATCTACCATGCATTATGTAATGGAAGCTTGTGCGGAATTGGGTAAGAAGGTTGTAGTTTTAGATCGTCCAAATCCAAATGGTTTTTACATTGATGGTCCCATTTTGCAGGATGAGTATAAATCCTTTATTGGGATGCATCCAATTCCCATTGTTCACGGGCTTACAGTGGGTGAATTAGCCAAAATGATAAACGGAGAAAAGTGGTTAAAGAATGGGGTTCAATGTGATTTAGTTGTAATACCATGTGCAAATTATACGCATCAGACACTGTACCAATTACCTATAAAGCCATCTCCAAATTTGCCGAATATGAATGCGGTATACCTTTATCCTTATTTGGGATTATTTGAAGGCACCAATGTAAGTATAGGCAGAGGCACTGAATGGCCTTTTCAGGTAGTAGGCAGGCCAGGTTTTGATGGCGGATTTTCGTTCACGCCTAAAAGTATACCTGGAGTTGCAGATGATCCAAAACATGAAGGAATTAGCTGTGGCGGGGAGTATGTTTTAGATGTTAAAGATAGTTCGCTTTTTAGAGAACCTGGGCTTAATCTGGGTTGGTTAATTCTTTTTCACAAAACAAATAGGGTAGAAGATGGACCTTATTTTAAAGATTTCTTTTATAAGCTAACTGGGAATAAAGAATTTAAAAGTCAGATAGAGAGGGGTTTATCAGAAGACGAAATACGGAAAACGTGGCAAGGAGGCTTAGATGATTATAAAGTGAAAAGAAAATTGTACCTTTTGTATCCATAGTGTTGGATATATTAAAATTATTAAACATCTTTGCAGCCCTAAAAAAGAGAGGTATGTCAAGAGTATGTGATTTAACCGGAAAGAAAGCCTTAACAGGAAATAGAGTTTCGCACTCAAATAGAAAGACAAAAAGAAGATTTTATCCAAATCTTCAGGTTAAGAAATTCTATTTACCGGAGCAAGATGAGTGGATTACGCTAAAAGTAAGTACATCTGCACTTAAAACAATAAATAAAAAAGGCATTTCAGCTTGCCTTAATGGTTTGTTAAAAAACGGAAGAATATAAGAAATGGCTAAGAAAGGAAACAGAGTACAGGTAATTTTGGAGTGCACTGAGCAAAAAGGAACTAATGTTCCAGGAGTATCACGTTATATCACTACCAAAAATAAGAGAAATACTACAGAGCGTATTGAATTGAAAAAATTTAATCCGCACTTGAATAAAGTAACCGTTCATAAAGAAATAAAATAAAATGGCAAAGAAAGTAGTTGCAACACTTAAAAAAGAAGGTTCTGGTAGAGACTGGGCCAAAGTGATTAAATGTGTAAAATCTCCTAAAACTGGAGCATATACGTTTAGAGAAGAAATGATGCCTACAGAGTCTGTAAAAGGTTTTTTGGCTAAGTAATATCTCTTAATTAAAATATATTCGAAGCTTCCTAATTAACATTGGAAGCTTTTTTTGTTTAAATACTATGGCACTATTCGACTTTTTCAAGAAAAAACCATCTGTTGATCAGCAAGATCGATTGGAAGAAGGTTTAGAAAAAACCAGATCATCTTTTCTTAATAAGCTATCCAAAGCGATAGTAGGTAAGAGTACTATAGATGATGACTTTCTAGATGAACTAGAGGAAATTTTAATTTCTTCTGATGTCGGTGTAGCTACTACCGTAAAAATCATAGAAAGAGTTGAGAAGCGGGTAAGTAAAGATAAGTATCTTGGTGAGGCTGAGTTAAATGCAATGCTTCGTGAAGAAATTATTTCACTACTTTCAGAAAATGAAGCTTCTATTGGAAACTCAGAAGCAAAACCATATGTAATTATGGTGGTCGGAGTAAATGGAGTAGGTAAAACTACAACCATTGGAAAATTGGCAAATATGTTCAAAAACCAAGGTTTAAAGGTGGTGCTAGGTGCGGCAGATACGTTTAGAGCTGCGGCCGTAGATCAAATTAAAATATGGAGTGAGAGAGTAGGTGTAGACTTAGTTGCTAAGGGAATGAACACAGATCCTGCAGCAGTTGCTTTTGAGGCGGTTAAATATGGCACCGAGCAAGGAGCGGATGTAGTTATTGTAGATACCGCGGGAAGACTCCATAACAAAGTGAACTTGATGAACGAACTCTCCAAAATAAAACGTGTTATGGATAAACAAGTGGCTGGCGCTCCGCACGAGGTGCTTTTGGTGTTGGATGCATCTACAGGGCAGAATGCCTTTGAGCAAGCTAAGCATTTCACCGCAGCTACAGAGGTAAGCGCTTTAGCTTTAACCAAATTAGATGGCACGGCAAAAGGAGGAGTAGTTATTGGTATTAGCGAACAATTTAAAATTCCTGTAAAGTATATAGGAGTGGGAGAGCGAATGGAAGATCTTCAAATTTTCGATGCACCTACTTTTATTAGTTCATTGTTTAAGTAATGAAAACTAAAAGCTACAAACCTAAAAAGGTGGCAATTGTTACCTTAGGTTGTTCAAAAAACACGGTTGATTCCGAGGTTATTTTCAATCAACTTAAACATGGCAGATTGAATGCCGTGCACGAAGATGCAAATGGTGCGGACACTATTATTATAAATACGTGCGGTTTTATAGAAAATGCAAAGCAAGAAAGTATAGACACCATTCTTCATTATGCCGAAGAAAAGAAAGCGGGTAATATTGAGCAATTATTAGTTACTGGCTGTTTAAGCCAGCGATATAAAGATGACTTGTCTCCCGAAATTCCCGAGGTAGACAAGTGGTATGGAACATTTGAGCTTCCTAAGTTGCTAAGTCAAGTTGGTGTAGACTACAAAAAAGAACTAATTGGTGAGAGACAATCTTCTGTGGCTAAACATTTTGCATACATGAAGATTTCCGAAGGCTGCGATAGACCTTGTTCGTTTTGTGCGATTCCGCTGATGCGAGGCAAACACGCCACCAGGCCGATGGAAGAGCTTGTAGAAGAAGCTAAGAATTTAGTGCGGAATGGGGTGAAAGAAATTATACTTATTGCTCAAGATTCTACCTACTATGGAATAGATTTATACGGTGAACGAAGATTACACGAGTTGTTAGATCGGCTTAGTGATGTCGAAGGTTTAGAGTGGATTAGACTTCATTATGCTTATCCATCCAAATTTCCGTTTGAAATCTTGCCTATAATGAATTCAAAACCCAATATCTGCAAGTACCTCGATATTCCGATTCAGCACATTTCAGACAATGTACTAAAAACAATGCGCAGAGGTATTACAAAGAGAAGAACGGAAGAGGTTTTGGATAGAATAAAAGATGAAGTGAACGGTATTGCATTACGAACTACATTGCTTTTAGGTCATCCAGGAGAGTACGAACAAGATTTTGAGGAGATTAAAGAATTTGTAAATCGATATAAGTTTCACCGATTAGGTGTATTTACATATTCTCATGAAGAAGATACCCACGCATATACACTAG
>JBEAPG010000182.1:0-4702 GCA_041164545.1 Bacteroidota bacterium | reverse complement strand
TTTGGTAAATAGCATAGAAGGTTTATATGTGTCCACGGTTGCTAGAAATGGGTCTTCGCCACCAGCATACCAAAATATGAAGTATATTTTAATTTGGAAAAACGCAGACGGAACATACGAGATGTCTTGTGCATTTGGTGGATGGTATGAGTACGGACGTGCATTAGGTTCAGGCTTTGTTTCACCTGGAGGTACTATAACTGCTAATAATATAGCGACTAATGATTTTACATTTGGCCCAACAACTACGAATGCGTACTTTGGTGGTGACGTAGATATAACAGATGTGAAAGTGGATGCAGCTACTAAGACAATAACCGTAACTACAGATTGGTCGTTTGGTTATACATTTGTTTCAACATTAACCCAAGTAACACCTTAAGATTAGAACAAGATGAAATTTAATAAATTATTGATAGTAGCACTTGCAGTATTTGGCTTTACTGCGTGCGAAGAATACGAAAAGGAAATGGTTTTAGGCCATGAGTTAGCCGGAGAATGGTTTATGCAAACATATGTCGGTGGAAATGTGGTTCTTGGTTATCAGCACGTATTTACTTATAACACAGCTGCGGCTGATGGAAAAGAAATATGGTTTGACGACTACGGTCATATTTGGCCTGTAAAAGCTAAGATTGCTGCAAATCCAGGTAGTAATTCATTTGCGGGTACGGGAGACAACATTGAGGTTCCGATGTACACTTACGATACATTAGATGTAATTCGTGACGAAAACATAGACCCTATTGATTCTGTAGATCAGATTTTTGCCGGTTATGAAACCGTTACTATAAAAGAAGGCAAAATCATACCAGGTGGCGGTAAGTCAAGAACTGGTGTGGTGGTAGATAGTATTTACGTTCTTGCTGAATTTAGCGATGACCCAGGTACTGAATATGAGTTTTCTGGCCATAGAAGAACGGGTTTTTTAGAAGACGATTTTTAGTCTCTTAACGAACTAATTTATAAACGGGAGGCAGCAATGCCTCCCGTTTTTTTTTACTATATAACTAACAACATAATTAATTGTAACAATGAAAAAATTTAAATTAACAACAATAGCAATGCTATTAGCAGTGCTCGGTATCGCGCAAACCGAAACAAACCCTTGGTCTTTAGGAGTTAATTTCAACCCGAAAGAATATAATATAGATTTGGGCAACGCGTCCTTCAATTTTGATTTTCTTCACCTTAATCCAGGACTGACTATTAATCGTTATATCAATCCTTTTGTATATGCTAATTTAAGTGGCAACTTGGGGATGTTTGAATATTCCAATGGTTTAGAAAGCTTTAGATCAAACCTATTAGCTCTTGCTAAATCGGCTTTTTGAAAATCCAACCGTTGTTGCCTGCCATAAATAGCGGCTCTAGCTTTATAATAGCCTTTTAGTGTAGATTGATGGTTGGGATATTCATTCTCATAAAGGGTAATCGATCTGGTTAAAAAATCCAACATTCTATCATCGTCTTTTATGTTTTGTTGTAACGTGGCAAGTATATGGCTACGGTACAGCCAATATTCTTGTAATTGGAGTGCCTTAAATAGGTATTCTAATCGCTTTTCGGGCTGATCAGTATGTAGGTAAGATAATTCGTACCAAGCATCGGCAAGTGTACTATCATACAGCACACATTGTTGCCAGGCTTTTATTCTTTATTGCTTGTTTTGTGCATTGCTAAATTCGCTATCTAAATCTAGAAATTTAGCATAGTAGTACCAATACATCGCATTGCTGCTGTCTTCTTTCAGTTCCTCTTCATATGCTTTTATTCCATTATTTATGTAAATCCTACGTTTGGTATAGTTTTTCAGGTGATGGTAACTCATAGTGCTTAGTCTTTCAAGTGCCTCATAATACTTGGGCTCTAAATCCATTGCGGCTTCTAAATCTCTTTGAGCTAATTCTATCTCTTTACGTAAATAATGGAATCTGCCACGTTGATAGTGCAACCAGGCTTGGTAGTTATTAAAAGCAGGGTTAGTAAACATGGTATTTAGCCAAACTATAGCGGTGTCTACGTCGACTTTTCTATCGGCACTAAAGCTTAAATAATTACCGGTGCTCGGTTGGCTATCAATAAATCTAATTTTAGCATAATCTATACTTGATAGATCTTGTGCCTTTGCAGAGTAAAGGCCACATAACACGCAGATTAGCAGAGTAATTCTAATACTTAATGCATACATTTTTTGGTTCGGTAAAAAACTTTAGTGCTTCCCAGCCACCTTCTCTGCCTATTCCACTATTTTTCATACCACCAAATGGTGTTCTTAAATCGCGAAGCAACCAACAGTTTACCCAAATAATGCCGCTTTGTACTTCATCTGCTAGTTTATGTGCCTTTATTAAATCTTGAGTCCAAATAGTGGCAGCTAAACCATATCCTGTAGCATTTGCCAAAGCTATAGCTTCTTCTGGTGTATCAAAAGGTTGTATGGTAACCACAGGTCCAAATATCTCTTCTTGATTGGTTCTGCATTGTTGGTCTAATCCTTCAATCACTGTAGGTCTAATATACCAACCATCTTTAAATTCGCCCTCTTGTTCTGCGGCATTGCCTCCGGTTAATATTTTACCTCCCTCTTCCTTTGCCAATTCAATATAAGAGAGTATTTTGTCAAAATGCATTTGTGAGACTATGGCTCCCATTCTTGAGGTGTCGTCATTGGGATTTCCAACAGTCATCTTACTTACTTTTTCTACAAAAGCATTTTTAAATTTTTCATAAATGCCCCTTTGTATTAATATTCTAGACCCACATAAGCAAATTTGACCTTGGTTTGCAAATGAGCTATTTAATGTGGTACTCAGTGCTTTATCAAAATCGCAGTCATCAAAAATGATGTTTGGATTCTTGCCGCCTAACTCCAAAGACATTTTTTTAAACTTTGGCGCAACGATGCGAGCGATATGTTCGCCAGTTTTTGTGCCTCCAGTAAATGAAACTAGATCAATCTCATCGCTTGATATAATCTCATTGCCTGCTGAACTTCCGAGACCATGAACAATATTAAGCACCCCTTTTGGCAGACCTATTTCTACACAAATTTCAGATAGGAGATATGCCGTCATTGGCGTTACTTCAGATGGTTTTGCCACTACTGTATTGCCTACAGCTAGGGCAGGAGCAATTTTCCAACTAAATAGGTATAAAGGTAAGTTCCATGGGCTAATGCAAGCGGCAACTCCCACAGGTTTTCGAAGGGTATAATTTATTACACCAGGGCCGGTAGCGTGGCTTTCGGAAGCAAAGTGCATAATAGCGGTAGAGTAAAACTTGAAATTGTCGTGGGCTCGCGGAATATCCACCGATTTAGAAAGCCAAAGAGGTTTTCCATTATCAATACTTTCGGCAAGTGCTAGTTTATCGCTTTTTTCTTTAATTCCATTTGCAATTTTTTCAAGCCAAACGGCTCTTTCCGTAGGTTTGAGGTTGCTCCAATCACCAAAAGCTGCTCTTGCAGCCGCAATTGCTTCATCTACATCATTTTTATCTGAATCAGGTATGAGTGAGTATACCTTGCCAGTTGCAGGTTGATAATTGTCTAAATATTTTCCTGCTTGTGGCGCAACAAGTTGCCCGTTGATGTAATTGGCTATTTTTTTCATTTATTCCATACAAAAATAAAAATACCAAGCGGTTGCGGCTTTGTTATTTAGAAATAATACCTTTGCACACTCTTATCAGCACTAACGAAAACCAATCAACACCTTTAGTATAACTTCATGAATTTATTTGTTTCTAACATCGATTATAAAACAACCGAAGATGAGTTGCGTGCCATGTTTGCAGAAAATGGAGAAGTAAAATCTGTAAAAATCTTAATTGATTTGGAAACTAAAAGACCAAAAGGGTATGGATTTGTGCTTATGGGCTCTAGTTATGAAGGTCAGAAAGCAATTTTAAGGCTTAACAGAAGGAAGATAAATGGTAGGCCACTTAGCGTGCAAGAAGCACGTCCAAAGCCTGGAGAGGAGCCTAAAAAAGAGCGTAAATTGAGGCCAAGAAAACCCAAAACAATTGACTAAATATTTGGCATAGAAAATATGCATTTCATCCATTAACTTTGTCAAGTGCCAAAATGGATATTTGCAATCATCATATTAAGCAGTTGCGGACTGTTTAATAAATCCAAGACATCGGATATAGAAGCAGCTGAAGAGGTTGCTGAAATTATTTTGGAAGAGCCGAATCGCAAGCAAGCGGATATCGGTATCCCCGACGCAAAGGCCAAAATGGCTTCAGCTTTTGCCTATGCATTGTATCAAAATGATTTTGCATCGCTTTCAAATTACTTACCTACAGTGGGTGTGGTGCGACAAATAGCGGAGAAAGAAACGAGTGGTATGAGTGATAAAGAAGTGCAAGAGAAAATGGTAAAAATGGTGGTAGACCGTTTTGAAGCTAATTTTAATAAACTACAAGAGGGCATAGATGAAAACGATATCGATCGTACGAAATTGAAGTATAAAGAATATAAAGTAGAAGCCGACCCAAACTCCTCTCTAGCGCCTGTTCCAATGCAAATTATTTTTGGTTATGATGGAAAGGATGAAGGCTTCAATATACATGTCACTATGGTCGAAATTGACAATAAATGTACTCTGTTTGAAATACTAATGACCTCAAACATTTTTTCTCGATGAAAGAAAAGATTATGTTGCTAATTGAGCAAGCTAAGCCGTATGCTGAGATT
>JBEAPG010000181.1:0-4729 GCA_041164545.1 Bacteroidota bacterium | reverse complement strand
TATCATACACCACCAAAGTATCTTCTATGGTCACATAAGTAGTATCAAAAACAGCATAGTTCACAGTGTCGTTTATAGTCACAAAAGTGGTATCGTAAAAGTCGCAAGTGTCAGAATTTAGTTTCAACTGCCATAAATCTGCTTGAAGTCCATTGCTAGAACTTCCCATTATCAGATAAACTAAACTATCTCCAATGTCTACTATTCTTGAGTCGACTCTAGGCACCATATTGTCGTTAGATGTAAGATATGTCCAAGAATTAGTAGAGGGTGTGTATTTATAGAAATCATTTAGGCGACTAGAAATTGGAGATCCTGAATTTGAACCTAAACCAACATAAGCTTCAGAATTTAAAGTAAATGCTGAGGTAAGCCTACGTGCTGAACTAGGCATTGACGCAACTTGAGTCCAATTATTTGAACTTGGGTTATACCTATAAAAGCTATTGTCAGGAGCGTGTGAGGATGCCGTTCTATTACCAAAAAATCCAAAACCATTTAAACTGAATCCTGTAAAATAATATGATGTTCCACCAATAAAATTTGCTTTTTGAGTCCATGAGTTCGAATACGGTGAGTACATCCAAAAATCTTGATATATACAACTTGAGCCACCACAAGTTCCACCACCAATATACCCATTGGAATCTATTACAAATGTGCCTCCTCCATACCTAGAACTGCCAGGGAAGTTAGATTTTTGCGTCCAACTATTAGATGTTGGATTGTATTCATAGAAATCAGTGAATGTACTACCCGATGAATTTCTTCCTAATCCCACATATCCTTTATTGTTAATTGAAAAATATGTACATAGTTGACTCCCATTTCCAGGATAATTTGCTTTTTGTGTCCACATATCTGTGTCCGGATCATATTCCCAAAAGTCTTTTAAATAGGAACCAGTATAAGACAATCCTAATCCAACATACAATTTGCCATTCAATTGAAAAGCAACATGATGTTGTCTTCCTGTATTTGGCATACTGCTTCTGGCTTCCCAAGTTAAATCTTGAGCCAATAAAAAACTCGACCAAAGAACAAATAATACGCTTACTAATCTTAACATAAAGTACAATGATATGCCTTAAAGCTAGTTAAAGCAACTTAAATAAAACATTGGCTTATTTAGCTTTAAGTACAATAAAATATAAAAGTATCTAGTGCTATCGGCTTTCTAAATTGTACCATTATCTTACCTTCGCAGCCTTAATAAAAACAAATAATGTTTGCCAAAATAATTTACACCAAAACCGACGAAGCCCCAATGTTGGCTACTTATTCATTTCTACCTATTGTTCAAGCATTTACAGCCGCTGCGGGAGTAGTTGTAGAAACCAGAGATATATCGTTGGCAGGCAGAATATTGGCACTTTTCCCAGAATTGCTAGAAGCAGAACAACGCGTAAGTGATTCCTTAGCCGAATTAGGGGAGCTGGCCAAAAAACCAGAGGCTAACATTATAAAACTGCCAAATATTTCAGCATCAATACCTCAGCTTAAAGAAGCTATTGCAGAGCTGCAAAGCCAGGGTTTTGCTATACCTAACTATCCCGACGAGCCGAAAACAGATCTTGAAAAAGACTACAAAGCAAGATACGACAAAGTAAAAGGAAGTGCCGTAAATCCGGTGTTGCGTGAAGGAAATTCAGACAGAAGAGCACCAAAAGCAGTAAAAAATTACGCAAAGAAAAATCCGCACAGAATGGGAGCCTGGAGTGCAGATAGTAAAACAGAAGTAGCAACTATGAGCAGCGGTGATTTCCGTTCAAACGAGAAGTCACTTACTATAAATGAGGCGAAAAGCTTCAAAATTCAACACATTGACAAGAGCGGGAATGTAACGGAGTTAAAACCAAATGCTCCTTTATTAGCTGGTGAAATTATTGATGCTACAGTAATGAGCAAGAAGGCATTGATGGCATTTTTACAAGAGCAAGTGGAGGTGGCCAAGCAAAAAGGCATCTTATTTTCATTGCATATGAAAGCTACTATGATGAAGGTTTCTGACCCGATTATTTTTGGGCATGCTGTAGAGGTTTTCTTTAAAGACGTAATAGCAAAGTATTCATCCGAGTTAAACGAACTGGGAGTTAATTTTAAAAATGGTTTTGGCGATTTAGTTGCAAAAATAGAACAGCTACCAGCAGATAAAAAAGCGGCAATTGAAGCAGATATTCAAGCAGCATTAGCAAACAGTCCTGCTCTAGCAATGGTAAATTCAGATAAAGGAATAACCAACTTGCACGTTCCAAGTGATGTAATTATTGATGCAAGTATGCCTGCTATGATTCGAACCAGTGGTCAAATGTGGAATGCCGAAGGGAAACAGCAAGATACCCTAGCTGTAATTCCAGATAGCAGCTATGCCGGAGTATATAAAGCCACGATAGATTTTTGCAAAAAGAACGGAGCTTTTGACCCAACTACTATGGGTACGGTGCCAAATGTTGGCTTAATGGCTCAAAAAGCCGAAGAGTATGGTAGTCATGATAAAACATTTGAAATCACTGATGATGGTAAAGTGCAAGTGGTAGATGGAAATGGATATGTGTTGCTTGAGCATAATGTAGAGAAGGGTGATATTTGGAGAATGTGTCAGGTAAAAGATGCTCCAATTCAAGACTGGGTTAAGCTGGCTGTAAGCCGTGCAAGAGCTACTAACTGGCCAACAGTTTTTTGGTTAGACCAAGATAGAGCTCACGATGCGGAACTGATTAAGAAAGTAAATGCGTATCTGCGAAACCACGATACAACGGGTTTAGAAATCAAGATAATGAGCCCGGAGGAAGCAACATCCTATACTTTAGCCAGAGTTAAAAATGGAGAAGATACCATATCTGTAACAGGCAATGTTTTAAGAGATTATTTAACCGACTTATTTCCAATTTTGGAACTTGGAACCAGTGCCAAAATGCTTTCGATTGTTCCTTTAATGAACGGTGGCGGTTTATTTGAAACAGGTGCAGGTGGAAGTGCCCCAAAACATGTTGATCAGTTTCTGGAAGAAGATTATTTACGTTGGGACAGTTTAGGAGAGTTCTTGGCACTTGCTGTGTCGCTTGAACATTTAAGTGAGCGGTACAACAATGCAAAAGCCAAAGTATTGGCCGATGCATTGGATTTAGCAACGGAGAAATTTTTAGAAAACGACAAATCACCGGCTAGAAAAGTAGGAGAGATAGATAATAGAGGCAGCCATTTTTACCTGGCAATGTACTGGGCGGAGGCACTTGCGGCTCAATCACAGGATGCAGAATTGAAAGCTACTTTTGGTCCTATTGCAGAATTAATGGGCAGCAACAAAAGCAGAATTAATCAAGAGCTAATAGCGGTGCAAGGTCATCCTGTAAATATTGGAGGATACTATCATCCAAACGAGCAACTTACGAGCAAAGCAATGCGAGTAAGCGAAACGTTAAACAATATTTTAAAAGGAGTTGCAGTAAGTAGCTAGCCTATTTTCGCCATTCTTTGGGAAATTCGGAAATGTTAAAATCCCAAATGAGAGGCAGCAAAAAGTAAACTACCGCGGTAAGAATAAGTATGGAAACAATATTCATCCATATTCCTGCCCGCATCATTTGTTTAATTTTAAGGTAGCCAGATCCAAAAACAATGGCATTTGGCGGAGTAGCTACAGGGAGCATAAAAGCACAAGAGGCTGCAACAGTACATCCTACCATTAGTACAAATGGATGAACGTCCATGGCAAAAGCCAAAGGAGACAAAATAGGAAGCAATACAGAGGCAGTTGCCAGGTTAGAAGTAATTTCTGTGAAAAAGTTTACAGCAGCAATTAATAAGAAAAGCAATAGAAGCAGATATATTCCTTCTAATGCAGTAAGTTGGTCCGCAATCCACTCTGCTAGTCGGCTGTTTTCAAATCCAGCAGCAATGGCAATTCCTCCGCCAAAAAGCATTAAAATACCCCAAGGTAGTTTAACGGCATCTTTCCAATACATTAGCCGTTTTCCAGGTTTAGAAGCAGGAAGTAAAAACAAAACAAATGCTGCAAAAATGGCGATTATAGTATCGTCAATGTTAGGTAGAAATGGCTTAATTAAAAAAGAACGAGTAATCCAAGCTACCGCGGTAAATGCGAATACAAAAAGTACTGACTTTTCCTCAAAACTTATTTTACCTAACGACTTAAGCTGCTGGCTTACTGCAGATTTTCCACCCGGAATGGACACTGTTTTAAAGTTATAGGCTATGGAAGTAAGGTATTTCCAACAAGCAATAAGTAAGACCACAGCTATCGGAAAACCAACCATAAACCACTGCATAAAAGTAATTTCAATACCATATATTTTATCAATTACACCTGCAAAAATTAAATTAGGCGGTGTACCAATAAGCGTTGCCATACCACCTATGCTTGCACTATAGGCAATGCTTAGCATCAATGCTTTACCAAATTTTGATTTCTTCGCCTTTTTCTTTGAGCCTTCCATTTGATTTACGATGGCCAACCCAATAGGCAACATCATAACTGCGGTGGCTGTATTGCTAATCCACATACTTAAAAAAGCAGTACTAATCATAAAACCAAGAATAATGTTTTTCAAGTTTGTGCCTACTACATTAATTATGCTTAGAGCTATTCGCCGGTGTAAATTCCATTTTTCAATGGCTAAAGCAATTATAAAACCACCTATGAATAGAAATATGTACTTATGGCCATAAGCGGCACACGTTTCATCTAGTTTTAAACCGTCTGTTAGTG
>JBEAPG010000180.1:0-4756 GCA_041164545.1 Bacteroidota bacterium | reverse complement strand
TTTCTTAATGCCTTTTATTAATGAACAAGGAAAATTACTTCCAAGAAGAATTACTGGTACCTCATTAAAATACCAAAGAAAAATCGCTACTGCAGTAAAAAGAGCAAGACACATCGCTTTATTGCCTTACGTAGCAGATCAAATGAAATAATAACCCAAAAATAGATACGAAATGGAAATAATATTAAAAGATTACGTAAAAGGTTTGGGCGAGAAAAATGATATCGTAACTGTAAAAAACGGTTATGGTAGAAACTATCTTATACCTCAAGGCTTAGCAGTTATCGCTACTTCTTCTGCAAAGAAAATGGCAGAAGAAAATGTGAAGCAAGCTGCTCATAAAATGGCTAAAGTAAAAGAGGATGCTCAAGCAATGGCAGATAAACTTGAAGGTTTAAAACTTTCAATTCCTACAAAAGCAGGCTCAAATGGTAAAATATTTGGTTCTGTAACTACTATACAAGTAGCTCAGTTCTTAGCTGAAAAAGGATATGAAGTAGATAAAAGAAAAATTTCTGCTCCAGACATGAAAAACCTTGGTGAATACAAAGTGTCTATCGACCTTCACAAAGAAGTGAAAGTAGAAATAGATGTGGACGTAGTTCAGGAATAAGTTTTTCGATAGATAAATTTTAGAATCCCAAATCTGTTATCAGGTTTGGGATTTTTTTTATCGAATTATTTGAGAACAACTCATAATAAACTTAATTGCCCGCTATTCGTGCCGTAGTGCTTCTATTGGGTTGACTTGTGAGGCTTTATACGCAGGCCAAATGCCTGCACCTAATCCCACAAGAGTGCAAACTATGAGCGCCAAAATCATCCAATTCCACGGAATAATAAAACTACCTCCTATATAGCTAGAAACGGCGTTACCAGCCAATAACCCGAAAATAACTCCACCAATTCCACCGATTTGACAAATGGTAATTGCTTCTATTATAAATTGATTTAAAACCGTTTTGCTTTGGGCACCAATTGCTTTTCTAGTGCCAATTTCCTTTGTTCGTTCCGTTACAGAAACCAGCATAATATTCATAAGCGCAATAGCTGCACCAAGCAAGGTAATAGCAGCAATAAATACCGCACCAAGAACCACAATGTTCAAATTCTCCAATAGTGATTTGGATATACTGTCTGACTTTGTAATCGTAAAATTGCTTTCTTCCTTAATCTTCACCTTCCTAATTTGCCTAAACAAACTTTCAGAGTATCCAACCGCAGCATCCATGTATGTGATATCTGGAATAGTAACCCCAATATTATAGCTTAAACCGCTTCGTGGAAATTTTGCTCTTGCCAAAGTAACAGGTGTCAACACTATTCTGTCTCCACCAAAATCGAACGCTCCTCCTTTTTTAGCGAATAAGCCCACCACTCTTAGTTTCACTCCTCCTATTCTAATATCTTGATTTAAACAGCTTTGCTGTCCAAAAAGCTTTTCTTTAATTTCTTCGCCTATTATAGCAACCGCCACATTACGTTCAACATCTGCTGGAGTCAGGTTTCTGCCCTCGGCTAATTCATATCCCGCCACATCTATATACGCTTCGTCGCCACCAATAACTTGCGTATTCGGATTGGTTTTTAATGAACCTCTCTTGGCTATTGCATTAAAAGAATTGTTAGAATTAACCGATACAACTCCTTGATTTTCATATCTTTGCTTAAATTCTTGTGCTTCCTTGAAGCTAATAGTAGAATACGCAACACGCTTTGTGTTTCTATTCAAACTAAAACCAGAAGATCTATTTTGAATGTTAAATGAGTTAGAACCCATAAAACTAAAGTTCTTTACCAAACTACTTTCTACTCCATCTATGGCCGTGAGTATGCCCACCAAGGCCATTATACCAAATGAAATAATGAGGCAAGTAATAACAGTTCTTGTTAAATTTCCTCGTATCGAGGTTAGTGCTATTTTTACGTTTTGGTAGATGGTCAACTTGTCATCAAAGCTAATAACAAATAAGTCGGTAGGATGGCTTGTTCTATAAAGTCAAGTCAATAATCGATTTTTTTATGTGCTAAGGTTAGTTAAAACTAAAGCTTGTTCTAAATTCGTTGCTTATTTAAAAGATGATACTCGAAATAAATATACTCGAAGTTATAATTGATTTTCTAAAGATTATAATACCGGCAGCAATTGTATTTGCTGTGACCTATTTTGTTATGAAAAAGTTTTTTGACGAGCAGCATAAAACAAGACTTCTTGAACTCAAACGAGCACAGATTAAGGTAATTTCGCCTATAAAACTGCAGGCATATGAGCGATTGGCCTTGTTTTTGGATCGTATAAGTCCGGATAATTTGGTGCTTCGATTGTCCAAATCAGGGCAAAGTGCAACACAGCTTCGCACTGCTCTTATTCAAACTATTTCAGATGAGTTTAATCATAACATCTCACAACAAATTTATGTAAGCGATCAATCTTGGAATTTGATTAAGGCTGTAAAGGAGCAAATAATTGGTATTGTAGAAGTATGTTATAAGGAGTGTGAAGAATCAGATTCTGGACCTACTCTTGGCAAAAAGATACTTACTCGCCTTATGACAGAAAAACAAATTCCAACGCAACGAGCGATAGAACTCCTGAAAAAAGAAATTGAAATCGCTTTTTAAAATACTTAGTTTATTCATTATAGTATCGTGCCGACCGTACACTTCGGTTTATCCTAAGCCCAATACTTTGCTAGCTATAGATACGAGCTTGGCAGGAGATGCAAAAAAAATAAATAAGCTTATACAACCTTACAAAGCAGCATTGGAAAGCGAAATGGGGAAAGTAATAGGATATTCACCTTCATTTCTTGAAAAACAAAAACCCAGTTCAGCTCTTGGCAGTTATATGGCAGATGCGGTTTTAGCGCAAGCTAAAAAATGCGACGACCAAGTAGATTTCTGTTTACTGAATTATGGAGGAATTCGCAGCACGCTTGATTCTGGCGAAATTACTGTTGGAGATATTTTTGAATTAATGCCCTTTGAAAATGAAATTGTAATTCTAACGCTTTCTAAAACTATGGTACAAAATCTTATTGAATTTATTAAGGTTAAAAATGGCGAGCCGTTTTCAAAAGAACTCTTAAATCTTCCTGAAAAACAGTTTTATAAGATGGCAACCAACGATTATATAGCCAATGGCGGAGACGATTACATGGTTTTACAAAATGCCGTAGAACGAATAGAGTGCGGTGTAAAAATTAGAGACGCTATACTAAACAATCTAAATTCTAATTTCAATATTGAACCTGATAACGCACCAAGAGCATTTTGAATAGAAGAGAATTTATAAAAAACAGCAGTCTAATAGCCGCGGGGACAATGATGGGTCCACTAAATCTCGTAGCAAAGAATACGGATGACTTGGTTATTTTGCATACTAACGATTGGCACAGTCACATCGATCCTTTCCCAATGACAGACAGTAAATACCCTGGAATGGGGGGAGCTGCAAAACGTGCACAATTAATACAAGAAATCAGATCTCAGTACAAGAATGTCTTACTACTGGATAGTGGAGATATATTTCAGGGCACGCCATATTTTAATTTTTATGGTGGCGAATTGGAGTTTAAACTGATGAGTAAAATGGGTTATGACTTTGCTACGCTAGGAAATCATGACTTTGATGGAGGAGTAGAAGGGTTTGCAAAACAGCTACCGCACGCAAATTTTCAGTTTTTAAGTGCGAACTATGATTTTACTTCCACTCCGCTAGAAAATAAAATTAAACCTTACGCCATTGTTAGAAAAGGAGGTTATAAAATTGGTGTGTTTGGCTTAGGAATTGATTTAGAGGGACTTGTACCCAAGAAGCTCTTTGGAAACACAAAATATCTAGATCCAATAGCAAAAGCCAATGAAACGGCACAGATTTTGAAAGCGGAAGGATGCAATTTAATCATCTGCCTTTCTCATCTTGGGTATGAGTATAAATCTAATAAGGTAAGCGACAAAGTGTTAGCTCAAAATTCCCGTAATATTGATTTAATATTGGGAGGGCATACGCATACTTTTTTAAGTTATCCACAGCCCATTTTGAATCAAAATGGGGATGAAATTCATATCTCCCAAACTGGCTGGGCAGGCCTGAACCTTGGACGTATTGATTATAAGCAAGATAGCCTGAAAACCGCATCAATAAAGGGTTTTTATACATTAAAAATTTAAAAAATCAAGTATAATTTGATTTTTTTAGAAACTTTTTTTACCCCAATTTAGCGCCAAGTTTAGAGGAACTAATCAACAGACTTACTTAATTTTAATTTAAACATTTAATTACCAATTTTTTATATGAGCGAACAATATGAAACTGTGTGGAAGAGTTGTCTACAGACTATCAAAGACAATGTAAATCCTCAAAGTTTTAAGACTTGGTTTACCCCAATTAAACCTTTAAAACTGGAAGAAAAGGTACTTACCATTCAGGTGCCTAGTCAATTTTTTTATGAATGGCTAGAAGAACACTATGTAGGACTTTTAAAGAAAACCTTAGAAAAGGAACTTGGTGCAGGTTCTAAACTAGAATACAATGTTATTGTAGAAAACAGTGGTGGAACAAATGCACGCCCTTATACGGTAAGCATGCCTACTAGAAATGTTACCCATAACAACAAAAACGAAATGGGTATGCCAATTAACCTTTCGAATAACATTCACAATCCTTTTATCATTCCAGGATTAAAAAAGATGAATATTGACTCTCAGCTTAACGCATCTTATACTTTTGACAATTTTATAGAAGGGGAATGCA
>JBEAPG010000179.1:0-4764 GCA_041164545.1 Bacteroidota bacterium | reverse complement strand
TGCTGACTATTCAGTTTCACTATTTCAAGGAGAGGAAACACGCCAATTATTTCTAAACGATGAAGTAACTGGTTTAACCTTTGGACCATCTTCTGTTGGCTTGTTTATGGGAAATTATGACGGATCCATATATCTGCTTGATACCCGGAAAAAGAATTTGGAATATGGCCTATATCTGCTGGCTAAAGCCGAAGAAAGAATTAGCAATATTGAAGTTTCACAAAATGGGAAATACGTGGCATTTGGCACCAACGGATACAACGATCAGCCTGGTGAAATTGGCATAGTAGATATCGGCAAACAAAAAATTATAAGAGCAAAAAAAGACTACCTCGCCGTTTTAGGTTTTCAGCCAAATACCATTGATTTTATAAATGATAAAACACTGTCCTACGTCAACTCTGAAAACAACGTAGTAACTTGGAAATGGAAAAGAAATAAATCAGCCAAGCTTACTAACGAAACTGACGCTGGATTTGCACTGTCTCCAGATAAGCTTCTTATTGCAACGATTAATAACAATACGGTTGAAATAACTAAAACAGAAGAGCCTACCCAAAAAATAACTTTAGAAGGCAAGGCCGAACACCCTATAAAACTGCACGCTCAAAAAGGAGACTACCTGTATGTAGAATATCCATCTGGCATAAAAAAGTGGAATTTGGCGGAACTGGAAACTGAAATGTTTGACGAAAAATTCTACGAATCAGATTGGAAGAAACATATTTTTTCGCCCGACGGTAGCTTGATGCTAAGGGGTTTAAGTATTTATAATGCGGAAAGTCCAACCTATTCCATTTCCTATTTAGATACGTATAACGACATACAGCTTGCCGCATTTTCTACCGACAATAGTCGACTGGCGTACTTAACAGATGAGGGAGAATTTTATATCTCCAAACTAAAAGTAGATTCTAACCAACGAACGGAGTACGCTACAATAAAATCTTGGAGTTATGATGCTTTTTACGCTATGAACAATATAGATAACATTGCAGTGGCTGGTGATGGCTCTGAATGTGCTTTGTTAAGTAAAAGCTTTGATGTTTTTGGGTTAAATGATAGTAGCTATAAACAAGCGAACGTAAATTCAAGAAACAGCGATATTGTGTTGCCCGCAGCTTACAATCCTTGGGATAAAACGCTTTTAGTAGCCCGTAGCAAAACACAACTAGATACCTTTGCCTACGAAGGTACCGAAGGATACTTGAAGGAATGGGTTAGCAAAAAAATAAACCGAGTAGGCCAAACAGAAAGCCAGTATATAAATAGAATAAATGGACTAATTGACATTTGGCAAACCGACTCTCTTCTGAACAAACTATACCTCATTCGCCCACAGGAAGTAGCTAAAAATGCCGATGTTTCTGCGTTGGTTTTCGATACTATTAACAAACGACTTATTGTAGGGTATACCGACGGGACACTTCGATTACTCTCAGTAAACAACGGAAACTACAACTTCTACAATTATACCCGTTTTTATGGCGGCATAAAAGATATAATGCTAAGTAGTAATAGTAAACTCCTGTTTGTGGTAACACCTTATGGTGATATAACACTGCTTAAAAACGACTCGCTTACCTATGTAGCCTCGCTTATTTCTTTATCAGACGGCGAGTATGTAGTGCTCGGCAAAAACGGCCATTACAAACGCTCAAAAAATGTTCAGAATGCCTTAAGTTTTCAGCAAGGAGATGCTTATTTTAAACTAAATCAGGTAGATGCAATACTAAATAAACCTCATTTGGTTATGAGAGATTTGGGCTATGTACGAACTGAAAAAATAGATTTGATTGAGCGACTTGCTAGGCAAAAGCAATCCGAAAGCGATAGTTTGGCCAGCGGCCCCAGCCTAGAAATAAGCAATGTAAACAAAATAGAATATGTAACAGATAAAAGCACCGTAAGCGTTCAAACCATTTGCAAGCAAAATAATAGTCCTTTAGCCTACTTAAAAATTTGGGTAAACGGGGTTCCGGTATATGCACCCGGAAACGAACCTAAAGCAACAAATGGCCAAGAGTGGCTAGGCAAATGGCAGCTCGACCTGTTGCGAGGCACTAATACCATACGTTTTGTGGTATACGATGAAGCAGGCAATGCATCTCAGGAAAAACTGCTTACTATCTCTTGCAACAAGGCCTATGTAAAACCCAATTTATATGTTGCGGTAATCTCCGTTTCGGAATATGCTGATAATACCAAAAACCTAAAATTTGCCGTAAAAGACGGACGAGATTTTGTGCGTGTTTTTCAAGACAAAGCTGGAATGAAACAAATTGGTTTTCCGTGCCGGTTTGGTAAAATTTACGTGGACAGCTTTTTTAACCAGGATGCACTTAAAGAAAATATTTTAACCTGGAGAAATAAGATAAAAAAGGTAAAACCCGAAGATTACATAATGCTCTATGTTTCGGGGCACGGTTTATTGGATACGGCATTTCAATTTTGGTTTGCCACCCACGATATTGATTTTGACCACCCGGAGCAGCGAGGAATGTCGTTTAGTCAGCTGGAAGATTTATTGGTGGCCATTCCTCCTCAACAAAAATTATTCTTAATGGATGCGTGCCATAGCGGTGAAGTGTTAACCGACGAGATTATGATAGACACCACCGTAACAATGCCCGATGGAAGCAAGGGCCAACTTAAAGGCTACACATACAGAGGCACGGAGGTTGTCGATATGGACGGAGAAAGTATAAATCAAGGAGAATTAAAGCAACAGCTTTTTAGCAATTATGATAGTAAATCTGGAGCCACGGTAATTTCGGCAGCAGCAGGCAATAGTTTTGCTTTGGAAAGCCCGGCCTGGAACAACGGCATATTTACCTACACTGTAATTAGCGGGCTTATTTATCGCTTGGCAGATGCAAATGACAACGGCGAAGTAAGCGTGGTAGAACTAAGCAGGTACGTTACTAAAACGGTAAAAGAACAAACAGGGGGTTTGCAAATACCCAACGACAGACAAGAAAACATTGAAAACAACTTTAGAGTATGGTAGTATGAAATACATAAGTAGCCTAATTATGATTTTGCTTTTGGGGAGTTGTAGCTTGTTTAAATCGACCCCAAAATACGACAAGTTGCAGGTAAACGATAATTACCAGCTGAATTACAACCTGGCTTCCGATGGAGAGCGTTATCAGTTTATTGTAGATATTGTAGATCTGGAACCCTATTTTAAATACCAGTTTACAATGACGAACAACAACCAAACTTCCGCTTTACATACCTTTACTCCGCACGCTTTAGAGTATGCATTTGCCCAAAAAGTAAAATTTGGACCAAGCAGCGATACCCTTAAAGATCATATAGTTACAGGTATGTTTAGCCGAAAAAGTTACAGAGAATTGCTGGCCGGAGATACCGTAGCCATTGTGCCCGATGCATCTATGATGAGCGATGTAGGTATTTTTTACAATGATGGTTTTGAAGCGTACATGTACGAATTAAATGGAGAACCTCAAACCATAGAAGTAATGCGAGTGATGGAAATAGCAGACGGTACACCTCGCAACTATTTGATACTAAATAATGAACAGCAACCACTTATCATTAAAATGGATATCGGGTGGGCTATTTCGCTAAAAGAAATAAACTACGTAACCAAATAAGCGATGAAAAGAAAAGAGTTTATTGCAAAAACAGCAGGTAGTTTGGCGGCACTTACGGTTTGTAATCTATTAAAGATCAATGCCGAAAACGGCATCGTTTCAAACCCAACAAGCTGGATATTTTATCGCAAATTCCAAGAAGCCAAAGGAACAGAAATTATTATTCGAAAATTTTACTTTACCATACCTAAAAAAAAGATTCTTGCTTTGGTTGAAGTTATTGATTTAAAGGTAGAAGTATATGACAAAGGAGATACGGAAAAAGAGTCCTTACAGGTAACCAATTATCAAATTCCATTCAAATTAGAAAACTATTCTGAGTCAGCATCCGACATTCAAATGAGCTTAAATTGTAAAAAATATGCAAAACTGAACGGTCCTGATTTGTTATTCGATTGCGAGTTTGAGCCCCTGCTTTCGCAAAAATCAGAGGTGATGGTTAAGGTAGATTCAGGCATTGCAACGATGCAAGTGCTACAAAAAAGCAATTGGCTAATGACGCTCGAAGAATTTGACCCGGATACTAGCGACAAGGATGACGAATGCTACTTGACTACCATTTGCGTGCACCTGTTAGGCAAGCAAGATGATTGCTACGAATTGCAAACACTGCGAAGTTTTAGAGATAAATATATAGCCAAACAAAGCCAAGGAAAACAATTGATTGACAGCTATTACCTTCACGTTCCTGCCATAGTTACTTCCATTTGCAAAAGCCATAATAAGCTTGAAATAGCACAGGCAATGTATACCGATTTAGTAACACCCACTATACATTTAATCGAACAAAACCGCTTGAAAGAAGCAGCGGAGTATTACACCAATTATGCTCTAACACTCCATAAACAGGTTAGTCAAATTCAATAATTATTTTGTATTTTCGACCTACTAATTTCCCACCTTAAAATTAAACCACTATGAATCGTAAAGAATTTATCCAAAAATCAGCAGGCTCTGTAGCAGCTTTAAGCGTTAGTAATTTACTTTTTGCAGGTAATAAAAAACAAAATTCTCGAAAGCAAGACGAAGCAGATCTTACATTTTATAAAAGCTTTGAAGAAACCAGACACGGAACTTTATACATAGAGGAGTACTATTTTGTAATGCCCAAATCAGCAAAAGATTGCAGTGTATCCGAAAT
>JBEAPG010000178.1:0-4793 GCA_041164545.1 Bacteroidota bacterium | reverse complement strand
AAGGAGCGTAATATTCATCTATAGATGTGAATGGCTGGGTTAAAATCGCTTTTCCGCTGGCTTTTACGTTGTATTTATCTTTGTTTAGAGCCGTAGTTTGTTCTGATTCAAAATCAAGCTCATGTATAGCATTGCCAGAGTAGTTTTTACCTTTGTAGTGAAAAGCACTGTTTTCGTGGCAACGACCTAAGCACGTCATATGGCCAATTTCAGATGTCTTAAACTTGGTGCGAAGCGTGTACAATACCTGTTCTTGTGTGCCCGCACAAACACATGCTGTACCATTGCAGGCATACACTTTCTTTCCTTGGTTTTCTGGTTTTAAAAAATCGTAGAAAGAAGCTGTACCAAAGGTATTTGCCTTCCCAATTAAAAATTCGTCAGCAAGTTGTTCCATTTCCTCCTTTGAAGGCGCTCCCGTGGGTTGGGCCAATTTTCCGAGGCGGTCGAATAAGTTGTTTTCTAAACCTTGTCTTCCTGACAGTTCACTTAAGTTTTTTGACATTGGGTATTTTGTTTTTTACTGAGCTAGTATTCTTTAGACCACTTAGCTATTTTTTCTCAAATGTAATCAAAACGTTGAAAGTCAAAAAGTGAATTATGTGGATATGATTGCATTTTGCTGAAAATAGAATAATTCTTTTGTTCAAAATCCATTTTTACAAATTGTAAAAATGAGTTTATGCAATTATTTGATCTGCATTCTTTGGTGGAATAGGAGCGGAGTTACTTCTTAACAACCAGAGAAAAGAGTTGCTAATAAGTAGCTAAAACGCGATAAACCACCTTGTAATAATTGGGATCTCCGGGAAAACCTGTACTAAAATAAGTTGAATTGGCAGTGGACGTGCTATTGAAATTGACGTTGTAGTAATTGAGGCTTACCTTTCTTTTCCAGCAATCACTTTCATACACAAAAAAGTCTTGCTTCATTTGATGAATGACATTGCCGTATTCCTGCGCTTCTATGTGAAACAGTTTTAAACCAAATTGGCCGCCAAACGTTAAAAAGTCCGACTCCTTGTCTAGTTTTAAGTAAAATGTAGTGTCTATAGCAAAAGCTGCAGTATGGGTGTGCACCGAATCAACTTGAATTTTGAGCTTTATGGCTCCGGGCTTTTGCTGTGGAACGTGCTTTTGCAGATTTTCTATACACGACATGCGTTCAAACATAGTAGCAATGTCGTCTTCATATAAACCTTCATCTGTATCTGAAATGCCTGCATTTCTGCTTTTGCACGAAAAAAGCAAGACGAGCAGAAGCAAAGGCAGAATATAAAGCTTACGTGATTGTAGTGTTTTAGATACGTGGTGTAATGCCATGGTTTGACGAAGATAGGGGAAATATAGGCAACTATTATTTTGACGAATACAATATTTTGATTTAAGGGAAAACTAAAAGAATCAAGTCCATAAGTCTGATGTCCAAATGCTCATAGAAACCAAGATCCTTAGGACTCTTAAACTTTAATCAATGATACTTTTTTGGAAATATATCTCCAAAAACTACCTGGAAGTGAAAAATACCTAAAACAACAAAAGGTAATGCCACATATAAAGGAACTAATTCCGAAATCTTTAGCTGGAAGTACAACAGAAAAATGAAAATTAAAGCAATTCCTATTAGTATAAGTAAAAATTTAATTAGTGTATTCCTTTCTTGTATGTAACGGATCAAAAGGACAACATCTAGTGTTATAAGTAAACAAAGAAGAGCCAGCAAATTTCCAGGTTTTGGATGGTGTCAAATTTAGTTAAACGAGTTGTTAATAAATGAACCAATTCTCTACGCATATTTGTTATAGCTCATTTCCTTTAAAAAACCAATCAACTGTTGTCCGTTTTCTTGAGCCAGTTCTACTGCTAAGCTAGAGGGTGCGCCCACAGCTACTATGGTGGAAATGCCTGCCATGGTTGCTTTTTGTACCAATTCGAAACTGGCTCTGCCGCTTAGTAGTAAGATGCTATCTGCAAGAGGTAGCTTGGCTGTGCGCAGACTAGCACCAATTAACTTATCTAAGGCATTGTGCCGACCTACATCTTCGCGTAAGAGTTGCAATTCACCAGCATAACTAAACAAGGCAGCAGCGTGTATACCTCCCGTCTCAGAAAATAATGATTGCTGCTCGGCTAGCTTTTCTTTGAGAGAGAAGAGGACGTCGTTGGCTATGGGCTTGGGCTCTTGCAGTTTAAAATGAGTGTGGGTATGTATGGCTTCGATGCTGGCCTTGCCGCAAACTCCGCAACTGCTAGAGGTATAAAAATTGCGCTCGGTTGTGGCTAAATTAAGTTGAAAATCGCTGGCTACGTGCACTTTTACAATATTTTCTCCCAAATAAGAAACGGCTTTTACTTGCTGGTAATCGGCCAAAATGGCTTCGGTGAATAGAAAACCGAGGGCTAGTTCTTCATCATCGCCCGGTGTCCGCATAGTTACCGAAACAGAAATAGGCTGTTCACCACTTTTCTGGATTTGTATTTCCAGCGGAGCCTCTATAGCTACCTTATCTTCAATGGTTTGCGATTTTCCGTTAATCCATTTCGATATGGTAATATGTTGAATTCCGTCTTCCATACTAGGCTTCTTGCACTGGTAGTTGTTTAGCTGTTTTGTGCTTGTGGGTTGGCGTATAAGTCTGATTCATCTTCGTTTTCTCTGGGTTTCATACACTGCCAATCCTTTTCTATAAGTATGTACAAACCTTCCGTTGTATTTTCAAAGCCAACCCTTTCATCGGTGTCCCAGTCGGTTATCAATGCCATTGGGATTGAAGCAACAATTGCATTAGCAACAAATCGGCAGGTTATCGCATTATTTTCAGTGGTTTCTATGCCATAGATCAGGCTTTGTCCGCTAATGTTGCTTTGGCTCTTGATGCTTCCCTTGTGTACCAATTCGGTCACTTCATTTTGCGCCAATCTAAAACGTATGCTATTGTCTTTGATGCGTAATTTCATTCTTTCTCTATGCGTTATTTGCCCATCGTTTGCTTGAGTTTGTGTACCCATTTAGCAGTGAGGGGTTGTTTGTATTCCGGCAAGCTGCCAATAAAAGCGGTTCCCATTTTCAAGTAGTTTTTATAAAAATAGTTAGGCGTTATTTTCCATTTATTCAGAAAAAGCTGCCTGCCAACATTCTTGCCTAATTTTCGGGTGCTTTTGCTCCCAAAATGGTAAACCCTACTTGCGCCTACTCCTTTAAAATAGCGCACTCCGTTATTCCATAGCTTCATACTTAAGTCTGGGTCAGAATACATACCGGGCGAGAATTCTTCACTCATACCACCCACCTTTTTCCAAAGTGAGGTTGGTAAAAGTACAGGTGGCCAACTTGCTCCATTCCAATCGGTTTTGGTTGACGCTTGGTGATATTCCAGCAGTTCTTTTTCATTAAAACTGGCC
Organism: Bacteroidota bacterium; assembly: GCA_041164545.1. Classification (GTDB taxonomy): domain Bacteria; phylum Bacteroidota; class Bacteroidia; order NS11-12g; family UBA9320; genus UBA9320. The sequence continues at coordinate 1,391 of JBEAPG010000178.1, read as the reverse complement.
AAGTCGTCTCCAAAATCGTGTACCAAAACACAAGCATTGCCTGTGTCACGTGGTTCTATCATTGTACCGCTTAGCATAAATTGAGCGTGGTCAATGGAAAGTATTTCATTCGCCAAGGTACTGTCCCAATGGGGCAGAACATACATATCATCGTTTAGATATACCACGTATTGTTGTGAAATAAGTGATGTTGCAGAGTTTAATCCTACGCATATTCCCACATTTTGCGGATGATGAACGAATTCTATTTTCTGTTGCTTAAGCCAATCAATAGTGCCATCCACCCCTTCATTAACTATTACGATAATCTGATGATGCAGCGAAGAATGAGCCTTAATACTGTGTATGCAATGCTTAAGGTAAGCAAGATTGTTCCAGGTGGGTATTAATATGCTAAACATCTATTATTCGGGGATATTTAAACCCAAATTGTTCATTTCGGTTACTGTAAGCTGTTTTTGTTTTACAGTCATAGGAATGCGGTCATTGGGCAAGTCTTTGGCGTTTTTAGGCTGACCTTCAATGGTTTTGGCTACGTCAAATCCACCTAATAATTCTCCAAAAACGGTGTAGTTTCCATCTAAAAAAGCTGTACCATCTACGTTAGTCACGATATAAAACTGAGAACCGCTAGATGCCTTTTCTGGATTATTGGTTCTTGCTGCGCCCAAGGCGCCGTATTTGTGCTTGTATTTGGAGCTATCTATTTCTGCTGGAATGGTATAACCCGGTCCTCCAGTTCCATCATTTGTGCGATCGGCATCTTTGCTATTGGGGTCACCACCTTGTATCACAAAGTTTTTTACCACTCTGTGAAACTCGGTTCCATCAAAGTAGCTTTCATTGGTCAGTTTTTCAAAATTGGCTTTATGCAGCGGAGTACCTTCGTATAAATACGCATACATATTGCCGAAGGAAGTTGCTATTTCTATAACGCTATAGCTTAACTCTTCTGGTGGTGAAGGTTCTTCGTCCTTGCAACCGCCAAATAGAAGCGCTACTGCAGCTACCAAACTAAATAAGGATTTAAAATTCATTTTCATTTTTTCTTAAAAGCCAAATAATCCTGTCGATTTTCTTCTGCGCGAACTGGATACGCCAAGTACTCCTAAAATGCCTCGTGTTACTTCTCGAATAATCATTCTTCCGGTAGTACTATTCACCACTTTATCTACCGCTGATTTTTCTTTTCGAGTACTTCTGCTCGTGGTTTTTTCTTCTCGTTTTTCTTCTTCTTGCTCTTTTGAAAGTTCTTCAGCGACCTTTAATTTCTTGTTGAGGATTTCGTATGCACTTTCGCGGTCTATCACCTCCTCGTAGTCCTTCATAATTTTAGACTTAGACATTACCGCTTCTTTTTCTGCATCAGAAATCACGTCCATTCGAGACGA
>JBEAPG010000177.1:0-4794 GCA_041164545.1 Bacteroidota bacterium | reverse complement strand
GTTCAAATCAAAATTTGGTTTAGCCCAAGTATCGCTTCATTTTTGAACCAGTTTAATGATAAAAGTAGGCATTTTTTTCGGTGGAGCTTCGCGAGAGCGTGAGGTGTCTTTTGCAGGTGGCAGAACGGTGTACGATAACTTAGACAAAACCTTGTTTGAGCCAGTACCTTACTTTGTAGATGCCTTAGGCAATTTTGTGGAGTTAGAATGGCAATACATATATAGAGGAACCATACGCGACTTCTTTCCACCAGCTTCCTATCTTCCAGAGTCGGCCTATACATTTCAACTGTATAGTGAGAGTTTAGATTTGAGTGATGAAGACTATACCAAAATGCTTAACTCCATTGGAACAAAAAGGAGCATTGAATCTATTGCAACAGAAATTGACTTTGCCTTTCTTGCATTGCACGGCACGTTTGGTGAAGATGGTACACTTCAAGGAATGCTGGAATGGTATGGAGTGCCATTTAGCGGTTCTGGCATTTTAGGTTCTGCACTAGGAGTTAGTAAATATGTTCAGAAAAAGTGGTGGGGAGATTTACCACTTACAAAGTGGAGCACTATTAAACTTGAAGAATGGAAGAGTGTAGACAAAAACGCTTTGTTCGATGAATTAGAACAATTGTTGGGGTTGCCTTTTGTCGCAAAATCTTCTAACCAAGGAAGTAGTATAGGTGTTCAAATTATCAAAGATAAAAGCACTTTTGAAAAGCAGGTATATGAAACATTTTTCATAAAATCGCTTTCTAAAGATGACTGGGATAAATGCGATAAGATAAAATACATACAAGAAATTACGGATTTACGTATTGGTCTTGGTCTGCCATTGTTACTCAATAACAAAGTGGTACATCATCCGGATGATTTATTGCAACAGCTAGATGAGGAACTGAAAGAGGTAAAAGAGGTTACCCTTCAGGCCACGAATGGTGAATTTCAAGTGTTGTTTGAGCAATTTCTGAAAGGAAGGGAATTCTCGTGTATAGTGGTAGTAGACGACGAAGGTAAACCACTTGCTTTACCGCCAACTGAAGTGGTAAAAGGAACGGAAATATTTGATTATAACTCCAAATATCTGCCAGGCTTATCGCACAAACAGACGCCAATAAATATTGCAGATGACAAAGTACACGAAATAAGAAACGCGTGTGTAACTCTTTTTAAGCATTTTGAATTTGAAGTTTATGCCAGGATAGATGGTTTTATTACTGAAAACGGAATTTACCTTAATGACCCCAATACCACTTCAGGTATGATGCCTTCTTCCTTCTTTTTTCATCAAGCGGCAGAAATAGGACTAAATCCGAAGAACTTTATTACCTATATCATTCGAACCTCAATTGCCGAACGTTTGAGAAAAAAACCTGGAAAAATAGCTTGGGAATCATTGTTGCATAATTTGGATTTGGCTATAAATCAAAAGAATAATCTTGCCGATGAAAAAATAAAGGTAGCTGTACTTTTGGGTGGTTATTCAACGGAACGCCATATTTCGCTGGAAAGCGGTAGAAACATTTATGAGAAACTTGACTCAAGCACCAAATACGAGGCGACACCCATTTTTTTAACAGGTAAAGACTATAATCACGAGCTTTATGAGCTTCCGATAAACATTCTTTTAAAAGATAATGCAGATGATATTCGTGAAAAAATTCATCATTTATCCACTTCAAAAGCGCTGGTAGATATACGCTTAGAGGCTGAAACTTTAACACATAAATATACCGGAGGGTCATACCGTTTTGAACCACGGGCCATTAATTATGATGACCTTGCCAAAGAATTTGATGTCGTATTTATTGCACTTCACGGAAGGCCTGGAGAAGATGGACAAGTGCAAGAAGAACTTGACAAACGTGGTGTGCCTTACAATGGATCGGGAGTATATAGTTCTCAATTAACTATAAATAAGTTTGAAACGAACCGAATTCTAAGAGAGAATGGATTACTAGTAGCGGATAGTATGCTTGTGAATAAGCAGGAATGGTTGACAAATAGAACCGATTTAATCAAACAAATAGAAGGCTATAAATACCCACTTATTTGCAAACCACACGACGAAGGATGCAGCTCTGCGGTAATTAAGATTAATAATCAACAAATGCTTGAAGTATACGCAGACTTATGTTTTGGGGTGTTGAAAAGGGATGAAGCTAGCGAACAGATTTTGGGTATAGGTAATAAAGATGAATTTCCTAGCAAGGACTTTTTTATGGTGGAAAGTTTTACCAATAAGCAAGATGCAGATGGTTTCTTAGAAATTACAGGAGGTATGCTCACCAAATTCACGGAAAATGGACCAAAATATGAAGTTTTTGAGCCATCGGAAGCGTTATCAGTAGGGACGGTGCTAACCTTAGCAGAGAAGTTCTTAGCCGGTGAAGGTCAAAACATTACACCTGCTCGTTTTTCTAGAGATTCAAAGATTCAACTAGAGGTAAGTGAAGCGGTAAAATCAACTTTGGGAAAGGTGGCACGCATTTTAAATGTGGAAGGATATTGTCGCATTGATGCTTTTGTGAGATTATACAAGACTAAAGCGCCCGAAGTTGTTATTATAGAAGTAAATTCGCTTCCTGGAATGACTCCAGCAACGTGTATATACCATCAAGCGGCAATAAACAGTTATAAACCATATCAATTTATTGACCGTATTTTGCAATACGGAATAGCAAGCAAAAAAAGAACAATCTAAATGAAACAAATTGCTAAAAACTTATTTTTAATGGGTGTTTTGACCCTAGTTCTTATCATTGGAGTATTGTGGTATTTGAAAATATATACCAAACACAATGCTGAATTAGTAACGGTAGAAAACCTAGAAGGGGTGCTAGTGGATAAAGCAATACAAGAGCTTGAAGCAGCAAACTTAGAAGGCGTGGTGATAGACACGGTTTTCAAAGATGGAGCAAAAAAAATGTCGGTCATAAACCAAAATCCGTATCCAGGTCAAAAAGTAAAACCGGGAAGAAAGGTATATCTTGTAATAAATACGGATAAGGTTCCTATGGTGGAAATACCTGATTTAGCTGAGAATACTTCGTTAACGCAAGCCAAAAACATACTTGCACGTAGACATCTTCGCTTGGGAGATATTATTAAAAAACCTCATCCATCGGTTCTTACTAAAAATGATGAACCTGTTCTTGCGCAATACGAACACGGTACAACTACGCCATTAAAACCAGGAGGATTAATAGAACGAAATTCTAAAATTGACCTCGTTATTGGCGTTGCTATGAATAGAATGTTTTCGGATAGTACGTCTAATGGCGGTACCCAAATGGCCGATGACGATGATGAATTATTTTAAAGATTACATATTTGTGTGGTCTTTTAACACTTTAAAACAATGTGCCGCGTTATTTTAGCAGCTTAATAGCATTAAACCTTCTAGCTTTTGAAAAATAGACTTAAACTTTTATCCATTGTATTAACAATATCTTCCTTTTACTGTGTCGTTTATAGTCAAGTAGTTACTACTTTTCCAATTGAGCAAAATAAGAAAATACAACAGTTTTTAGCTGATAATCCTGATTACAGCTGGAATAATACTCCCAAATCCAAGTGGGGTAATAAAGACACCTTGACACTGCCTTTTTTTGATGATTTTTCTACATCATCTATTTATCCTGATTCTTCGAAGTGGTTAAATAATCAAGTGTATATCAATAATCAATTTCCAGTGTTTCCTCCTACACTAAATGTAGCGACTTTCGATGTGCTTTCCGCTGAAGGAAGACCATATAACGGAACTATTAATAAAGATTATAATTCAGCAGGAGATAGTTTGATCAGTCAACCTATTAACCTTAAAGATTCTGCAGGTATTGCATATAATCTGAGCGACTCCATAATGTTAAGCTTCTTTTACCAACCAAATGGATATGGATACCACTTAACAGGTGAAGATTCAATACGCTTATTCTTTAAAGCAGATAACAATACATGGATTCAGGTGTGGAGCGCTGGTGGAACTGAAACCTCACAACCATTTCAACATGTAATTATTCCTCTCAAAAACATCAATTTTCTTCACGAAGATTTTCAGTTTATGTTCACCACATATACAAGGCAGGTTGGCAATGCGAATCAATGGCATATTGACTACGTGTATTTAGACAATCGCAGATCGTCTTTGGTAGATTACTATAATGATTATGCAATACAAACTACACCGAGCCCACTGATTAAGAATTATACGCAGATGCCTTATTCGCATTTTGCAATAAATCCCAGTAGCCATATCGTAGACTCAGTTTTTACTTATGTTTCTAATTTGTATAACATAGATAAGAATATAGAAATAAGACAAGAGGCTGATTTTAAAGGGAACAGTTTGGTCACTACTTCGTTTTCTGCAAACGCAAATAACGTTGTAGCTCAAAGTAATGCAGAGCGAAGATTAGCAGGCTTTGCACTTAATGGCTTAGACAATGAATTACCAGTAGTGATAAACTACAAGGTAGAAATAAGAGAACGAGGTGTTCAAAATGATTTTAGAGAAAATGATTTTATTGAGCATGAGCAAGTGTTTTCGGATTACTATGCGTATGATGACGGAAGTGCAGAGCGCGGTTTTGGATTTGATCAAAACACTAATCCAAGCAATATTGAAGGAGCAATTGCCCTAAAATTTAATGTGTTAAAAAAAGATACGCTATATGCCATCGGAACCTATTTTAATGAAGCAGTGTACGATGTATCTACCACTAGATTCCAATATCGAATATGGAGCAGTTTGAATGGTGTAGATGGTGCTACAGAAGATGCTTTGATTTATAGTTCTGG
>JBEAPG010000176.1:0-4801 GCA_041164545.1 Bacteroidota bacterium | reverse complement strand
CGCCTACCCATTTCCAAGATTCATAATGATATTTGGCCGTGTCGGTTATTACACCGTCCAAATCATAAATGCACGCTTTCAGACTCATTTGGTTTTCTTCGTTTGCTATAGTGATAATCGGCTAGTGGATCTACAGGTCTTTTCTCTGTTTTTCCGACGGTAAATCTATGATTTCTTGCCACTTCTTGCAATACTTCTCTAAAATAATAAGCAACAGACCCTACAAAATGCACAGGAACTTCCCTAAAGTTGTCGAAGCACCAAACGTGAATAGATATAAATTTAGCTAAGCCTTGGTATATCATTTCTTTAAAATAAGGATGGTTTTTGTTGTCGCTTGCAAACTTCATAAAGCTGGCTAAGTACACATTTGCGTTGGGTTTATTATAAACAGCTTCAAAAATTCCTTCTTTACTCAGATTGTAAATTTCCCCAAAATCGCTCGCTAGCTCTTTAGGCATACGGCGGTAAATCCAGTCCGTTAACATTATTTTACCAAAATAAGAGCCGCTACCTTCATCTCCTAATATATAACCTAATGCAGGTACTTCTTCGTGAACGGTCTCTCCATCAAAGTAGCACGAATTTGAGCCAGTTCCAATAATGCAAGAAATACCAGGTTTGTCGCCAGCAGTAGCCACCGCTGCGCCTGTTAAATCGTGATCTACTAAAACTGTTTGCGCACTAGAAAAAACTTTTCTCAAAGCTTCTTCTGCTATTAAGTTTCTACCAGGACTACTACATCCTGCACCATAGAAATATACTTCTTCTATTTTTTGAGCATACCTATTCAACAATTCGTTTTCAGTTAACTTTTGAAAAATAAGATCTGTATTATGAAAAAATGGGTTGAATCCCATGGTGTGCGTTTTTTGTCTTTGATTGGAGTCATCAATTAACAACCAGTCGCACTTGGTTGAGCCGCTATCTGCTACTAGGATCATTTGAAATAATTGTAATTTTAAAAAAGCAAACTTAGTGTAAAAAATACACTTTGAAAAAAATAGCTAATTTTACCGTGCTTTTAAATTGATTTTTTTACCGTGATAACCAAATTCCAATCTCAAACCAACCCAAATATATCTGTAGACTGTGTAATTTTTGGATTTGACGGAAGTAATTTGAAGGTACTCTTACTTCAAAGAGCGGGACGAGATAATTTGGACATTGACGACCCTACAATGGTGCTACCCGGTGATTTGATATTGGATTATGAAGATTTGGATGAAGCAGCATCTCGTATTTTATTTGAACTTACAGGGATAAAGGACTTGTACTTAGAGCAAATTGGGGCTTTTGGCCACCCCGATAGACTCGCAAAGGCGCTGGATAGAAAGTGGTTGAATGCGATACGTTTAGAGCCGAATGCAAGGGTAATCACCGTAGGCTATTTTGCTTTGGTAAATGTGGATGATTACAAGCTTAGACCATCTGGCTTTGCCAAGTTTGCTGAGTGGAAGGATTTTAGAGAAGTAGGGGAGTTAGGCTTTGACCATAATGAAATTTTGGACAAGGCGATTGATAAACTAAGAAATAAGCTATACAGAGAACCTGTTGGGTTCGAATTACTTCCGGCTCACTTTTCATTGCATCAGCTTCTGAGCTTGTACAAAGAGATTATGAATTCGGACATAGACAAACGAAATTTTCGAAGAAAAATGCTAAAGACCGGATTTATACAAGAAACGGAGCATTTTCAAGCAGGAGTGCCCCATAAGCCTGCGCGGCTGTACTCTTTTGTGCGAGAAGAATTTGATAACATTAAGCAACAAAAATTTAAATTTTATTAAATAAGAATATGATTACAAAACCGAAATTATCGTTTTGGCAAATTTGGAACATGAGCTTTGGATTTTTAGGAATCCAATTTGGGTTTGCTTTGCAAGGTGGATTTATGTCTAGAATATTTCAGACATTGGGGGCTACAAAGGACGATATTCCAGGCCTATGGATATTTGCCCCTTTAGCCGGACTCATTGTACAGCCAATTATCGGATATTTAAGTGACAGGACCTGGAGCGAAAAATACGGTAGGAGAAAACCCTATTTCTTAATTGGTGCAGTCTTAGCCTCTATTGCACTTATTTATATGCCGCATTCTTCTGTACTTTGGGTTGCTGTTGGTTGTCTTCTTATTTTGGACTCCTCAATAAATATTAGTATGGAGCCATTTAGAGCCTTGGTGGCAGACAAACTTTCCGATGAGCAAAGGTCTTACGGATTTGTAGTTCAGACCCTCATTATTGGCATAGGGACTTGGGTTGCTAGCCAACTTCCTTGGGCATTAAATCAACTCGGTATTTCAAATGAAGCAATGGCATCTGCCGTTCCAGCCAATGTGAAACTTGCCTTTGCAATCGGTGGTGTTATTTTTTTATTGTCCATTCTATATACAATCATCACCACAAAAGAGTATCCACCCGAAGATTTAGAAGCTTTTGAAAAAGAAAAGAGGGAAACTGCTGGATTTATAAATGGTGTTAAGGAGATATTCTCCAATATCTTTACTATGCCAAGTATTATGAGAAAATTAGGCGTGGTACAATTCTTTAGTTGGTTTGCTTTTTTTACAATGTGGAGTATGGCAACACCCGCGCTAACTGAGCACGTTTTTAATGCACCTAAGCCAGATCCAGAATTAGTAGATATGACGAATTTAGAGGCTAAATCTGCATATGAAATATCTGATTTAGCCTACAACAATGCTGCCGATTTGGTTGGCTCCGCGATGGGAACATATGGATTATCCTCTATGTTATTTGCTCTAGTACTCACTTTTATTACCAGCAAGCTGAAAATCAACAGAAAGTACACCCATATGCTTAGTTTGATAAGTGGCGGACTAGGTTTTATACTTATGTTTTATACAGATTCTGCTGCTATGCTAAACGTCTGCTTCGCTTTGATAGGAATATCTTGGGGTAGTATTTTGTCCATGCCTTACGCTATGCTATCAAGTGCTATTGACCCCAAAAAGATGGGTATATATATGGGCATTTTCAATTTATTTATTGTTATACCTCAAATTATTGCCTCTATAGGTGGAATAAATTTTCTCTACAAAACCATTTTTGGGGAGGCAACCATTAACACCATGTTATTAGCTGGTTCTTGTCTGATATTAGCAGGATTAAGCAACTTCCTTATCACAGATAAAAAGGCTATTGGCCTTGCAGATTAGCTTCACTTCTGTTAATTAATATCAAAAAATAAAAAAGGCTCCCAAGGAGCCTTTTTTATTTTCATTTATCTTCCTCTTCCAATTTTGGAGGGTCCATATCCATAGGTGGCATCATTGGTATTTCCATATTGCAAGGATTGCACGAAAAACGAATGGTATCAGTTATAGACGTTGTTTCCACGTCAAAGTTGAGCGGAATCATTTCTCTGTTTTTAAAATTAAACTCACAAAGGGGATCTCCCGGAACTTGTGGATTTGCTACTAGCGTAGATAAATCCATTTTTGGATAGCGGAACGCAAAATAAGTTCCATTTCCAGCGACACTAAGCTTTGCTTTTCCTTGTTTGTTGAATATAAGCAAAATGCCATCATCGTGCTGGTCCGGCCCTTCGTGAAGATATAACGTATCTTGAAATGGTTTGGCAATATTGTACTGTTCCAGAATCTCATCGTCTGGAGCGGCACCGCCGCAGTATTGCTCGGTATAAAACATGGTCACTGTAATGGGCTTTTTCTTTTTACGGTTTCCACAAGAAGCTGTTACCAATGCAGCTAAAGTGATTATAATTAAAATTCTATTCATATGCTTAAACAAGTGAGCAAACATACGCTTTTAACCTAATTAGTTATTTCTGATTTTGTTAGCAGACTGTCATTCACCGTTTTTTTGGAAACCTTTGATTACCTTGACAAGTATAAAATTATAGATTTCTGAATGAACAAAAAAAGGGAAGACCGTTAGGTTCTTCCCTTTTCAAATTAATTAATAATTAGCTTATTTTTTAGTCCAAGAAATTGTTTTCTTGTCGTTGTCAGCAGCATCTATAACAAATACTATGTCATATGTGCCGTCAGCTTTTACTTGCATATTTCCACCGCTTTCTTGAATGTCATCAGCATTTGGTCCAATGTTCATGTTAGCAGCATAACCTACGTTGATGTCGTCCCAAGTACCAGCAGTTCTTAATTTAAAACCACCAGTGCTAACTAATTCAACACCATTGTATGCCCAAGTATATACATCGCCACTTTTAGCAGGAGTAGAAGCAAATTTTTCTCCATCCCAGTTGCCATCTTTAACTCCGTCACCGATTAATCCAACAGAAACGTTAGAATAATCTCTTGCAGGAATACCAGCAGTTCTAGTAACTACAGCAGTATGACCATTACCAGCACCGGCAGTCCAAGTGATAGAGATATCATAAATACCGCTGTTGTTGTTAAAGTTGTCACCACCGAATACTAAGTCGCTGCTAAATGGTTGACCAGCAGTTGAGTTACCAAAGTTTGTATTTGCTTTAATACCTTTTTTACCATCACCTAAATCATAAGCAGTGTCAATTTCTACTTTCCATCCATCAGAATATCTGAATTTCCATTCTCCGCCACTCATAGTTACATCTTTTATAGACCAAGTCATAGTAGAACCGTCAAAAGAACCAGCAGTTAGAGCTGTCCCTCCTGACCATCCACCTGGAGTAGCTTGGCCGATAATAGTCCAGTTAACTGGCACTATTGCGCATCTTCCAACTTCTGTGTCGATAATTACTTGGTAAAGACCGTCAGCAGGTACTGTAAATGAATTAGCTGTAACTTCAATTCCACCTCTTTGGAAATCTA
>JBEAPG010000175.1:0-4825 GCA_041164545.1 Bacteroidota bacterium | reverse complement strand
AGTTGACAGAAGAAGTTGAAAACGGGGCATTTAATTTCACATACACCCAACGTAACTTAGGAAAGAAAATGGTAAAACTAACCTATGAATACAAGTCAAACAACGACTATATAGCAGGAAAAGATTTTGACGAAGTATGTTTGGAAATGAATAATGTTGTAAAAGACTTACCACTAGAATTTTCGTTTGTGGATTTTTCGAGAAAACCAAAAAAACCGAATTCAAATAGCAGTCCAACGGACTCCAAAAAGAAAAAACATAAATAAACAGTAATAAAAACACACATGAAATCAATTTTAATCACACTTTTAATCACACTCTCTTTGAGTTCTTTTTCACAGGACTATATGGACAAGATAGCTCTCGAGTCTTGCGAATGTATAGATCGAGTATCAGACACGGTGCCTATGGACCAATTTAACATGGAACTAGGACTTTGCATGCTCGAAGCAAGTATGCCTTATCAAAAACAACTAAAAAAAGACCACGGAATTAATTGGGATAGGATAGATAAGGAAGGTGAAAAACTAGGTAGATTAATAGGTATGAAGCTTGCCTCAGTTTGTCCGAACTCACTTATGCGAATGGTGAAAAAAGTGAGTCCCGAATTGATGGATGATGAAGACGAAGAAATAGATGACGAATTGTATGCTGAGGGAGAAATTCAAAAAGTAGAAGAGGAGCAGTTTATAGTAATTTCGGTAAAAGAAGAATCTGGAAAAGTGAGCAAATTCTATTGGATGACCTTTATTGATTCTGATTTTGACTTGGCCAATGATTACAATAGCTTAATAGGTAAAAAAGCAGTATTAACCTATGAAGAATATGAGTTTTTCGACCCTCGTCTAAAAGAGTATCGTGTATTTAATGTTATAAATGCACTAGACGCTTTTTAACGCATATGCCCAGTTAGTTCCTAGTGGTTAATAAAATCGCTTTTTCAACCAAAATGCTACACTTACCAAAGCAATTAGGGCAGGTACCTCAACTAGAGGTCCTATAACTCCAGTAAAAGCCTCGCCTGAGTTGATGCCAAACACGGCAATGGCGACTGCTATCGCAAGCTCAAAATTATTTCCAGCTGCAGTAAAAGCAACCGAAGCTGCCTTGTCATACTTGGCTCCTACCGCTTTGGTTATAAAAAATCCAATTAGGAACATAAGCGTGAAGTAGATTAATAAAGGTACAGCAATAAGCAATACATCCATCGGAATTTGAACAATGACTTCTCCTTTTAGCGAGAACATTACAACGATAGTAAATAGCAAGGCGATAAGGGTAAGCGGGGAAACTGTTGGAACGAATACTTGTGTAAACCACTGCTCTCCTTTCCACTTTATTAAAAACATTCGGCTAAAAAAACCGAGAATAAATGGTATTCCCAAGTATATGGCAACACTCTCAGCAATTGTGCGAATAGAAACTGTAACAATGGCACTATCAAAGCCAAAATAAGGAGGTAAAACGGTTATAAAAATCCATGCATAGAAACTATAAAAGAATACCTGAAAGATACTGTTTAAGGCTACTAAACCCGCCCCATATTCACTACTGCCTTCTGCTAAGTCATTCCATACCAATACCATTGCTATACATCTTGCCAGCCCTATTAAGATTAGACCTACCATATAATGCGGGTAATCGCCTAAAAACGTAATCGCTAGGACAAACATTAAAACCGGGCCGATTATCCAATTAAGGATTAAGGATACAGATAAAATTTTTACATTTTTAAAAACGGCAGGAAGCAGCTTATAATTTACTTTAGCTAAAGGTGGATACATCATCACAATTAAACCAATAGCTATTGGAATATTAGTTGTTCCGCTCTTTAATGCATTCAAATGATTTGATACGTCAGGTACAAAATAGCCTAAAGCCACACCTACTATCATTGCTAAAAATATCCACATTGTTAGATATCTATCTAAAAATGCCAGTCTTTTCTTTTGATTCATTTTTAAATTTTAATTTGAGAAAAAGCAAAACAAAGTTCTGTTGCTATTTGACGACTTCGCTCTTCGTATTTTTCTTTTTTGAGTGGACTGTCATCAAATGCTTTCGGATCGTCAAAAGTGAACGAAATCTTTTTATCTGATCCGTGGATAATAGGACACGCTTCATCGGCCTGAGAACAAGTCATAACGGCGGCAAACTGGCTGGTAGGATTAAATAAATCATCCCATTTCTTTGAAAAACCAAGCACAGGTATTTCATTTTCTTCATACTTAATAGCATAAATGGGATTGTTTCCTTGTGCAAGTTCAAACACTTCAAACCCTACGTCTTTCAATGTTTCAGCCACTTGTGGGTAAAGTGCTGTTGCTTCTGTACCGCCAGAAAAACAGACCACATTTGGCACATTGAAATAATGAGCCATAACCTGAGCCCAAATTTGGCTTAAATGGCTTCTGCGTGAATTATGCGTGCAAATAAAATTTAGTCTAATTGCTTCATTCTTCTCTACCCTGCTTTGGACAAAGTCAACAAGTGAAGCAATGGTCTCTCTTCGTTCTAATGAGATGGAAGTTACGTCCAATGACTCGATGTAATTATTTAACTTTGAATACATTCTGTCTGTTTTAACAACAACCACTAGTTGGAGAGCAACAGTTACTCTCTTTTAATTCGGATAAATGAAGTTTAGCTTTTTTGATTGGTGCACCGCCCTTCTCTGCATAAACCGAAATGCTATAGATACCGGTATTTCCGCTATTGAAATCCAAAATCGCATCCGCAGATAAGTATTTACTTAGAATATCATCAGGAATTTGTATTGGTTTTTCTTTCTGAATTTGTATCCGCTGAAAACCAGCTTCTTGAATCAAGTGCAGGTAATCCTCCTTTTGAATGGCTCCGGCAACACACCCTGCATACATTTCTGCATCTTCACGCAGTGCTTCGGGCAAATCCCCAACCAGTACAATATCCGAAATACTGAAGTGTCCTCCGGGTTTAAGCACGCGGTAAATTTCATTGATTACTTTGTTTTTATTAGGCACTAAATTCAGCACGCAGTTACTTACTACTACATCGGCTACACTATCAGATACTGGCATATTATCGATATCGCCTTCTCTAAATTCTACATTATTGAAATTCAATTTTTCAGCATTTTCTCTGGCCTTTTGTATCATTATCGGTGTAAAATCTATACCAATCACCTTTCCCTCTACTCCGGTTTCGTGCCTTGCCACAAAACAATCGTTTCCCGCTCCCGAACCCAAATCTATGACAGTATCTCCTTTTTTTATTTTAGCAAATTGGGTAGGCAATCCGCAACCCAAGCCCAAATCTGCTTCTTCCACATATCCTTTAGTATTGGTGTAATCATCCATCATAATATTATACACCTTATTGCTGGGCGTTGTGGCTCCGCAACAAGATGACGCATTTTCAATTTTACCCTGGTGAGCAATTTTAGCGTATCGTTCTTTTACGATGACTTTTAATTGTTGTTCGGTTTTCATTTTTTATAAGTTTTAAATCTGTTTTATAGGGCTAGCAGCAGTTCGAAATATCCGTATCTTGATCTAAAAAAGCGGCTAAAATAAGTTTCATTTTTTTCCAGTTATTCGTATCTATACAATAGCAAATGCTTGTTCCTTCTATGCTTCCTTTAATTAACCCGATACTTTTAAGCTCTTTTAAATGCTGAGAGATGGTAGGTTGAGCTAAACCAACCTCATTTACAATATCTCCGCAAACGCAGGCATTGGTTCGAAATAAATACTCTAAAATGGCTACCCGAGCCGGATGACCAAATGCCTTAGCGAATAAAGCCACCTCATTTTGACTATCGGTAAATATTTCAGTTTTAGTGAGCCCCATTACTTTTATTTGTTCATTGCAATATTACGATTAATATTCCATTCCAAAACTAATTCTTTCTTTTATTAGATTTGAAGAACAATGGGCCTACTCAAATCTGCACTATTCGTTTTAATTGCATTTCAACTACCCGCTTGCTTTGGAAGTAAAACACCTCCAATACCTCCCGCACCCCCAACACCACCGCCAGTGTATAACACTTTACTTATTAAATATCTTGATCATATGGAGGAAACTGTTTTAGCGCATAATCTAGACCAGATGATGCAGTTAATAGATGCTGAATATGTAAAAGAACAGCACGACAAAAATTTAGAAGGGCGCACGCAACAATTTATTGACGAACTATTTTGTGGTAAAGAAGTTAAAAACGGGGACTATTTATGCATTCCCTTTTTGGATATAAACCAAATCAAACTGACCGCTATTGTATCAATAGATAATGGGTATAAAGTATTTTACGATGTAGGGTCCGAAAGCAAAACTATAGCCATAGATTGGTGGATTACGGAACATTATGTAAATGGCAAAGCTACTTATGGTATATATGGTGCACTAGGTTAGTAAATTGAGAGATTCCTACGGAATTTCAAGAGACTTTGCTAAAAAATGGCACTTAATACATATAGCACTTGAATTTCACTTATTTTCCATTTCGTCACAAAAATCCCGCATTTCACAACATTTATATGCTAATATTTGGATTAGCTATAATTTTTTTCTAAGATTGATGACCCAATTATGACAGTAGTCCCCAATTTAGATGTCACATTATTGCCTTTCTGCAACTTCTGAAAACAACCCAAATTGCTCGTATTTTCATTTTTGAGGTAATTTAAAAAATTTAAACCTTATGAAAAAAAACTACAATTATTTAAAAAAAAATCTGCTTATACATAATTATACCTGTAATTACCAGCTACAGCAACTGTTAACCTATCAAATAGATTTTCTCCGAAGTATCTTCTGTTTAGTTTATAGCAAAACTCATCAA
>JBEAPG010000174.1:0-4837 GCA_041164545.1 Bacteroidota bacterium | reverse complement strand
CCCGCAATAAAAAATAGGATATTGTTATACTCCATTTTGGTACGAAAGCCTGATTCAGGTTGCACTTTTTCAAAAGCGGTAATCATATCGTCTATCGTAAAATCAGAACCATCTGGAAACCACATTAAGTCGCCTTCTCCTAAGCCCATTCCACTTCGGTGACTCAACAAATCAGCAATAGTGAAGTTTTCGGTAACATAAGAATTGTACATTTTAAATTCTGGAATGTATTTGCGAACAGGATCATCCCAGCTTACCAAGCTTTCTTCTACCAAAAGGGCCATAGCCGTTGCTGTAAATGCTTTACTATTACTTGCTATCGCGAAGTTGGTGTGCTCTGTAACGGGCTTTTTGGTATCTACAGATTGAACGCCGTAGCCTTTGCAATGAATGACCTTACCGTTCTGAACGATACCCACAGCCACTCCAGCCACATTAAATTTGTCCATAGCTTGCTTTACCAATTCATCTACTTGTTTGCTCGATACTTGTGCAAATGCAGTGTGCGATACAATAAAAAGAAGCAGTAAAAGGCTTGAAAATATTCGTTTCATATTAAAAAAAATGTTGTTTCAAAAATAAGGATAATGTGTCAAGCGAACTCACTCAATTCTAACCATCTATCCGACTTTTGGCTTATTTCGTTGATTACTTCACCTAAGCGTTCTGTTGTTTTAGCTAAGACTTCGTAATCTGATGTACCTGATTGCAAAACCGCTTCTAATGCCTCTTTCTCTTTTTCTAATTCGGCAATTTCGCCTTCTAGGTTATCAAATTCATACTTTTCTTTAAAAGTAAGTTTGGTTTTTATTTCTGGTGATTTGTCTTTTTTGTTTTCAGTAACCTCGGCATTTGCTCGCTCCTCTTTTTTATTTGCCTTTTCAAGTTCGGTTTGTTCTAGTCTGTATTCAGTATAACTGCCGTTGTAGTCTCGTATATCTCCTTGTCCTTCAAACACAAAAAGGTGATCGACTAATCGGTCTAAAAAGTACCTATCGTGACTTACTAATAGAATACAACCTGCGAAATCTTCTAAAAACGACTCCAGTTTATTTAGGGTAAGAATGTCTAAATCGTTGGTAGGCTCATCCAGAATTAAGAAATTTGGGTTTTGCATTAATACGGTAAGCAGGTACAATCTCCGTTTTTCTCCACCGCTTAGTTTTTCAACAAACTGATGCTGCATTTCTGGCGGAAAAAGAAACAAGTTTAGCAATTGGCTGGCTGTAACCTTGCTGCCATTGGCCAATTCAATTACATCCGCTACATCTTTTAGCACCTCTATTACTCGCTTGCCGGGTTTTAAATTATGCATACCTTGTTGCGAATAGTAGCCGAAAACAATGGTGTCGCCTCTATTTATTTTACCACTATCGGCTTGTTCCAAGCCCATTATCATATTCAAAAACGTAGATTTTCCGCATCCGTTTTTACCTACAATACCTACCCGTTCTCCTTTTTTAAATGTATAATCAAAGCCCTTAAGTATGACCGTTTCATCAAAGCTTTTGTATAACTTTTTGATTTCTAAAATCTTACCTCCAATTCGGGTCATTTTTACCGATAAGTTTAGTTCTTGCTCTCGCTTACCGCTTTTAGCCTTTGCTTCGGTTTCGTAAAAAGCAGCTATTCTAGATTTAGATTTGGTGGTTCGGGCAGCAGGGCTACGTCGCATCCAGTCCAATTCCGTTTTCATAAGCTGCTGAGCTTTCCCTATTTCAGCAGCTAGTGCTGCCTCATTAGCCGCCTTTTTCTCTAAAAAATAAGCGTAATTACCATTATAGGCTTGTAGTTTTCCGTCTGCCATTTCAATAATTTGGTTGCATACCGTATCCAGAAAATACCGATCGTGACTCACCATTAAGATACTTACCTTACTTCTACTTAAATAGTCTTCCAGCCATTCTATCATATCCAAATCTAAATGGTTCGTCGGCTCGTCAAGTAGCAGAATATCTGGGTGTTGCAAAATAGCGAGTGAAATGGCAAGACGCTTTTTTTGGCCACCACTTAATAAGCCAATCTGTTGGTCGTAGTTTTCTATACCAAATCGAGTAAGTAGTTCTTTTAATTTTCGCTCGTGGTCCCATGCGTCCGCTTCATCCATTGCGGCGGTGGCATGTTCTAAAGCTCGCTGATTTTCTGTAGTAAAATGATGGGTCTGCTCGTCTAGTGCTTTTTCATACTTGCGTATTACCGACAGAACGTGACCGCTAGATTCGTCAATCATTTCCTGTATAGTAAGCGATTCATCAAAGCTGGGCTGCTGGCTCAAATAGGCCAAACGGGTTCCCTTCCTTAACCTAACTATACCATTATCTGGAGGTTCTACTCCGGCTAATATTTTAAGCAATGAAGACTTGCCAGTACCATTGTTGGCTACTAGAGCAATTTTATCGCCTTGGTTTATACTAATATCAATTTTTTCAAAAAGAATTCGTTCGCCTAAATCTTTACTTAAATTTTCGCCGTTTAGGTAGTTCATATAAAGGTGGACGAAGGTAATATCAGTCGCTCGTAAAAGGGTATATTTTACCTAAAACTTAATGGCCTTATTAGTTGCGAACCAATTTCAATAGTTTGAAACGGTGCTTTTTTAGAATTACAAATTCTGATTTAAATGGGTCCGCATCACAAATGCAGACGACAGGTTTTACAACTTACTACTAAAGCTATTTCGCAAACCCTTGTAGCTGGTTAAGTCTACTTTTAAAGAACCTACATAGATGTCAGCCTGTACGCGAATAGGAACTTTATTTGCGTCATCGCTTACCCAAATAGTCATTCCTTCTTCATCTTTAAAAACGCGGTCTACCACTAGCTGAGGTTGCAGTTTTATGCAGCGCACTTTGCCTATATCGGTTTTAATAGTCTCTTTACCTACATATTTAAATTTGAGGTTATAAATCTGCTGATCTAAGTAAATATCAATAGGGAAAGTCTGCCCAACATAAGCATTTTTAAAATCTATAGTTCTAGCATAAAATGTACCGCTAACAATGTCTTGCACGTAAGACGGCATAGACATACTTTTTTTGCGACCTGTTAGGTATTTTTTGTCATGGTCGTAAAAGACTAAATCTATGTCTTTGTATTTATCTTCTTCTACATTTTTGTAGTACTTAAGCGGTGCAATACTTTGGCTGTCAAGGTAGGTTTCAAAATGATCGCGAACGCGGTACGCCCAGTCAAACGAACTATAAGTTCTTCCTTTCGCTTCTATGTTATAGGTTGTTCTTCCTTTTATTTCTACTGGCTTATCCGCTACCTTTATTTTTATACTTGCCGCATTTATAAAACCGTAGTGCACCCTATAATTTAATTCTTCTCCGTAAGTAAACGCCTGATTGGTAGCCTGCCTTAATGCAGTATGCTCTTCTGTTTGGTTGGTGTAGGCCGATGTTCCAAACACAATCAAGCCTAAAAAAAGGTATTTAATTGCTTTCATGTTTACTTAGTTTAGCAAAATTAGTTCAAATGCTATGCCATTAGTATAGCATAATGGTAAATATGAAATCATTATTGCTTCTTTGCAGCAATTTCTAGCAAAGCTCAATGATAAAACACTTCGCGCTGTTTGTAATTTTGTACTTATTTGTGTTCACAAATGTGTACGCACAGTATGATAATTCTTTCTTTTACGCAGACAAATACGAGAAAACCATCGACTCGTCTACCCTTCTTTTTCATTTTGACAACTTCAGCTATTTTAGAAACACGGAACAAACAAGCTTAGTAGACAAAGGATCTACCTATATTGGGTTTAATGTTTTGCCTTATGTTCAGTATTCATTCAATAAAAAGGCACAGATATATGGGGGCTTACTTGTGCGCTACGATTTTGGTAATCCAAAAATTAAAACTCTTGAGCCTTATTTTAAATTTACGTTTGATGATGTGCTAAAGCACACAGTTGTTTTCGGAAGTTTAAACGGAAACGTACAGCACAAATTAATAGAACCGCTATATGATTATGAACTAGCAGTAACTGATCGGTTTGAACAAGGGTTGCAAATTACAAAACCCGGGAAAGTGGTAGAATACGACCTGTGGATTGATTGGCAGTCAATGATATACGATGGAGATCCTTTTAATGAGGCTTTTTTTGGTGGTTTAAATTTTTACTTACATCCAATTAATTCCGAAAAAAATAAATTGAGCTTAAATGCCCAAGCCATTACTTTGCACAAAGCGGGCGAAATCGATAAATCACCATACCCAAATAGTATGGAATACAATTTTGCCTATGGCTTGGAATATACCCACTTTTTTAACCAAGAAGCCTACCTTTATTTGGCTGGTTATGCCGCATATTACGAAGACGAAAGTAGTTTTTTAGCTTCTGGATATCGCGATGGTTTAGGTCAACTTGCTATGCTTCGTTTAAAACATAAAGATTATCAATTTGTATTGAGCTATTGGGACAGCCATCAGTTTCAAGCGCCAACAGGCGAACAGTTATATCATTCTATAGGAAATAAGAACAGCAACAACCCACGTGATTATAGAAAAATGGTAGGAGCCAGGGTCGCATATGAAGTAGAATTAGCGAAAAATTTAGTGTTTTTGAATAGGTTAGGAGGAAATTATAATTTAAACCACAATCGGTTTGATATTACGATGGAGAACTATTTAAGATGGCATTTTACATCTAAAAAACCGAAACCAATTAGTATAAACTAACGAATAGGGCAATCGCAACCCTTAGAAGGGCCTTTGTATTTATACCGTTTGGCTTTGCAGCTGTCAAACAATAAAACTAAACTTGCGGCTAATAAAACCATTGCGATTACTTTTTTCATTGTTGTGCAAATGTAAAACGTATAAATAAGGAAAC
>JBEAPG010000173.1:0-4888 GCA_041164545.1 Bacteroidota bacterium | reverse complement strand
AGGAATTAAATCATTACCAATCCGCTGTAGGATCTATGTCATAAACTTCAGTCATTTCATCTAGCAAAGGCTGTAAATGGGCAGTATGCTCTCCTTTTCTACCTCCATTGCACGGTTTCCATTCTGATGCAGGTGGAATAACCAAACCGCTTTTTTCTAAGAGCGGAACAACAGCTTCAAGCCATTTTTCTTTAAGCGCTTTTTCGCCTATAAAGATCCCTTCTTCTATAAGTATTTCTTCTGCAGGTCCTTCCTCAAAAATACCAAGAGCTATGCTCCAGTATTTATTTAAAACATCTTGCATACGCTTATTGCTTTCCTCATTACCATGTCCTAACTGATATACCCACGTATTAGCGTGCATAGTATGGTACTTTATTTCACCTTTAAACTTTTTAGCCACTTGTGCTAACGGCTGATAGCTTGAGTTTGCTAACGCCTCAAAACGGAACAATTCGGCAAAATCAAATAAGAAGTGACGCATTAAGCTAAAATCGTAATCTCCGATAGGTAGCTCGGTAAAATGGCAATTATGAAATTGCGGAGCGTTTCGGGTAAAAGCGACGGTATCCGCATCGGCTTCGCCTAATTGATGTAATAGATTATACAAATGCTCGCTTTGGCCAATTTTGTCTTGAGCCATACTGCTAAATGCAATATCCTCTTCCAGAATTGGGCCAAGTCCTGTCCATTCACTGTTTCTATGCCCAATAATTAGCTGGTCATCAGCCATTTTATAAAGTAGTTCTTTTAATGCTTCTATGCTGTTCATTTTTTTCCTTTTAGTCTTTGTGTAAATTGATGATACTATACCTCATCGGTCGCTTTCATTCCGCGGTCTTTAAATGCTTTTATTCTATCCATAACCTTATAGGTTGCAGGATCTCTGTATAGCTTTTCTGGAGCTAATTCAAAAATGTCGTCATCAGAGTATTCAGTCGCAAACACGCAATTGCTTGGCACCACCCATAAGTTTGCGGTTTCCCCTCTTCTTGAATATTGCTCCTTGGCATAAAGCAGGGCCATATCTGGATTTGGAGCGTGTACAATGCCTACATGTTGGTGTTGCTGTCCACGTTTTTTCTGATGAAAAACTTCATACGTTTGAAATTGGTCTAAGCCCTGAAGAGGACTAATTCCACTTAAGTCAATCTTTGCTCGCGTAATTCTTGGGTCGAGCGATACTATAGTTTCACTATTTTTTGAATCCATTGGTTTGTATGGTTTGATTTTATAAAATATAATCCGCTTTCAAAGTCGGAAGTACTAATGATGTTATGTCCAGGGTATAGGTTGAATGTGCCCACATTTTCACCTAAGCAATTATAAAATGATATATTATCGTTTACTGCACTTTCGATGTGCAGGTTAGCACTGGTAGGATTTGGGTAAAGACGTATGTAATTACTTATTTCTTCTATACCAACTCCTTTTGGTTCCATTACAAGATTCAATTCATCAATGTATAAAGCACTGTTGGGTCCTCTAACCGAATCGGTTTTACCAGAATAGATAATAAGTGCTGCACTATCTGGTCGAGCTGTTTTGGAGTAATAATTTATGGGTAAGGTGAAGAACTTCCATTCTTGCGAAGCGGGCAAGAACAAGTTGTCATACGATTTTCCTGCGCCTTTTTCCCAAGTGCGGTAATTTATTCTTGCAGTGTCATCACCATCGGGAATGTACTTATAATACCCTTGCAAATATTTAAAAGTGTCTGTTGGAAAAGATGGAGTGTAATAATCGTCATTTTCTGTACCAATAAAACAGTATCCATAGCGTAAATTGCCATTTGCATTGCTATATGCATTCTTAACTAATAGCGAACTTTCTCCTTGAAAAGCTTCTGTTTTGGTTACAGAAGCAGTGGTAGGTTCATACAAAAATGAAGTGTATGTGTCATAAACAAGCAAGTCTAAACTGCGCCAAGCAGTAGGAAAATTAAGACCAATATTGGTCCAATCTTCAAAACCAGAGTTGGCAAAGTCCATTTGACGTTGGTTTAGTTTAGTGAAATGTACATCGTCAAACAGCACAAATCCATCACCATCTACTGCTGCATCTGCATAGGAATAAAAGTAGAGCCATACGGAGTCTACTAACCTGTTTCCATTCCATTCTATGGGTACGCTATATTTTAACCAATTGCCATTGCTGCTGCCGGTAAACCTAAAATCTACTTTCCCTTTATAAACTCCTTTGTCTCTAAAAATAGCGTAAACACGTGCGGTATCACCTTGTGCTAGGTCGTGTTTACTCCAAAACACCAGACTAAGAGCGTCTCCGGAAAAGGCAACTCCATCCACTCCATTAGCTTTAGAAGCGTTATGCGCGTAACCTCTGTATCCAGTTGAATTTTCAATATAAGTGTTGCTAAGTTTTAAAGCGTATTTACCCTCTTTTGCATCACTGCTTCGCTCTACATTTCGTGTTGGCGAATAGTAATTGTTGAGTTGAAAATGATCTCGAACCTCCCACTGTTCAAAATCTCCGTTTGGAATATTTTGGCTAAATACAGCGTGAGCTAGTACCACAGACAATAGTATGGATGCGAATCTTATCATAGTTTAACAAATTTATATTTTAAACTGTGAAATTCATTCTTCGCAACAAGGGTATAGCAGCCTGTAGATAATACCTGAACATCAATTTCTTTGGAGTGTGTACTTATTAATAGTTGACCTAAATCATTGTACACTTCAAATTGAACAAAATGGTGATTCGCTTCGATAAAAAGAGTTTGTGAAACGGGATTCGGGTAAAGTTTTAGCTCTATTTCTAATTCATCATTTGAAGCAATATTATTAGAAAAAGACAATCGATCTATCCAAAGCTTGGTGTCTTCCCCTTTTGGATTTAGCAAACCGGCGCTGCTTAAAACAATGCAAGCACTATCCGGTGTAAGTGGCAAATAATAGGTAATGGGAACAGAAAAATAAGTTATTTCATGTTTAGGATTGACTATACTCAACTGCACAGACCCTATCAAGTTGCCCTTTAAATACATTAACACGGCAATAGTTCCAGAATCGTTGTTTTGAGGAGCGTATTTGTAATATCCTTGGAGGTATTTCCAAGCTTGCGATACTGGAAATGCAGGAGGAAATTTATCACTGAAAGTTTCGCCAGTTAGTGCCATTCCAGGCAAAATTCCACCTAAAAATCTTTTGTTCTGTAGTAATAAACCTGTTTTATAATGTGATTCGTTGGTTTGCACTACAGACTTAATAGGCTCTCTACTTTCATAGGTATCATATACATTTCGGTCTGTTGTATACCACGTTTTTGGATACGGAATGGATGTCTCAATCCAATCTTCAAAATCTGTATTTGGCAGCTGTTCATCTGGGTTTCCAAATGTTTCGAAAACTATATTATCAATGGTTATGCTTCCGTCACCTTGCACAGGAGTTTCAAGTGTATGAGAAGAAACAAGAAGCAAAACGGAATCGGGCGAAGTTGAAATAATCCATTGAATAGGATACTTTATACGCACAAACGTATCAGCGCTACTTCCGGTGAACTTAAAATTTACTTGTGCATTTATTTGACCCGCAACCTTAAAAAAAGCTAGCACAGTTGCAGTGTCACCTAGTGCTAAATTGTATTTAACATCGAAGCGCAAAACAAAAGGCATGTCGTTGTATGAAGACCCGCCTGTAATTCGTGTATCAATATTTGCATTGGTTATTAAACCAAATGATTTATCAGTAATACGATTTGAGAGTTTTATCGCAAAATCCCCATTTACATTGTTGTTTACTCGCTCTACCTGGCCTATAGTACTCCAATTGGCTATAGACGAAATGGATAAGATATCCCATTCTTCAAACTCATAATTAGGTACTTGGCCAAATACTGACCAAGCGCTAAGGAGAGCGAAAAGAATGGGTAAATATCTCATCTAAATTTTGACTTTGTTTAAGGTGTTCTTTTAAGCAAACGGACGTACATATTCCGCCTCTTCGCCTAAGATAGCACGACGGACCCATCTGCCTTTTTCTTCAGCCATTCTTCGTACGGCTAATCTTTCGGCATTGCAAGGACCGTCTCCATTTATTACACGCTTAAACTCTTCCCAATCTGGCTCGGTGTATTCCCACAATTTGGTTTCAGGGTTTTTGCGCAAATTAGGATCTGGCAAAGTCAAACCAAGGTCCCAAATTTTAGGAACATACATATCCAAAAATTGCTGACGCATAGCATCATTACTTGCCATTTTTACTTTCCAACGCATAAGTGTTTCACTATGCACCGAAATTTTGTCACTCGGTCCAAAGAAATGCATTAATGGAGTCCACCATCTTGTCATTGCATCTTGCACCATTTGGCG
This sequence comes from Bacteroidota bacterium, assembly GCA_041164545.1. Taxonomy (GTDB): domain Bacteria; phylum Bacteroidota; class Bacteroidia; order NS11-12g; family UBA9320; genus UBA9320. The sequence continues at coordinate 555 of JBEAPG010000173.1, read as the reverse complement.
TTGTTTTTTAGTTCCTGTAGCTAGATGTACTACATTGTCATGTCCATATTTTAGATGGAAAGATTCTTCGTAGCAAATACGCTCCAATGCTCTGCAGTATGGTCCATAGGAACCCTTACTATTTGCCAATTGATTTACAATGGCGCCTGCATCTACTAACCACGCAATTACAGCACTATCAGCCCAAGTAAGAGCAGGATAGTTAAATATGTTCGAATACTTTGATTTTCCGGTGATTAAGTCGTTTATCATATCCTCACGACTTTTTCCAAGTGTTTCTGCAGCAGAATAAAGCAATTGAGCGTGTCCCACTTCGTCTTGTACTTTGGCCATTAGAGCTAGTTTTCTTCTAAATCCAGGGGCACGAGTTATCCAAGTACCTTCAGGCAAAGCACCTATTATTTCTGAGTGAGCGTGCTGCTCAATCATTCTTATCAGTTGCTTGCGATACATTGCAGGCATCCAGTCTTGTGGCTCGATTTTTTCTCCTGCATCAATTCTAGCTTGAAAAGCAGCTAACAATTCTGTTTTTTCTTCTTGGTTGTCAAAATTGTC
>JBEAPG010000172.1:0-4896 GCA_041164545.1 Bacteroidota bacterium | reverse complement strand
TTCTTTGGCGAGTGCAAAATTAGGGTCTATTTGCAAACACCTTTCATAATTTCTTTCCGCTAAATCTATTTCTCCTTTTAATTCCATGCATTGCCCCAGTCTGTTATATCCTTTAGCTAAATCCGGGTTCAGTTTGGTGCAAATTTCAAAGTGGTCAATTGCTCGATCATATTTTCCTAGGTCGGCTAAAATATTTCCTGCATTGTAATAGGCCAGATAATGCTTCGCGTTTATGTCTATCGTTCGCTGGTAATCTTCCAAAGCCTTCTCATATTGATTATTTACGTGAAAGAATAGTCCTCTGGCATAATACGCTTCATCGCTTTGCTGGTCTATATTTATACCTGCATTATAATACTGCAATGCTTGCTTATTGTCACCAAGCGCCATGTATATATCGCCTAGTTGCATACTGCTGTTATAATCAGCTCCTAAAGCGGCGATTGTATTTTTAAAATATTGGATAGCCAATGACGTGTCTTTCTTCTCCTTACCCAACATTCCCATAAAAAAATTACCTTGAGCGTGATTAGGATTAAGTTGAAGTAATTTGCCAAAAATGAGCTCACTCTTGTCAAACTGCCTTACGAAGTATAAGAATTGCGCTTCTTTAAAGGCTGCTGTTTCGTCAGTCGGATCTAAATCTGTCGCCTTTTGATATTGTTCTAAAGCTTTAGTCGTTTGGTCATCAGCAAAATACGCATCACCCAACATATAATAATGGGAAACCACCTTGGGCTGAAGTTCGATTGCCTTCTTAAAGTCTAAAATGGCTAAATCGTGTCTGTTTTCTTTGGTCAGCACTTCTGCTCTAAAAACATAATATTCCGCATTATCCGGATATTCATCTATCTTTTTACTCCACTCTCTGGCTTCTAAACTTATAGTGGTATCATTGGCTAGCGAATCTGATTTCTTGCTTAAATCACAACCGGAAACAACAGACAAAGCTGCTATACAAAACAGTACTATGTATGGAAAAAATTTCAAGGTTGCAAATCTCTTAATTTCATTTGATTATTATGGCATAGAATACATAGTTTTAATTTTGTTTGACGTACGGTATGCATTTATACATGGTATTGGCTAAGAACTGTAACCTGGATTATCAGAGAAATTTAAATATACATTTTGCTTTTTGCCGCTTAAAACTAATATTCGTTTCGCATTAGTGAAATGGCAAAACTTTTATACTTCGGACAGGTAGCTGAAATAGCAAATAGGCATAGTGAGGAACTTCCTATTGAAGAAATGAGCATCGCTGATTTTAGAATTTGGCTAGAACGAAAGATACCCGAGCTAACCTTTGTTTCTTATCAAATTTCTGCAAATCAACAGTTACATTGCGAAGCATTTATGCTCACTAACGATATGGAAATTGCCATTTTACCCCCATTTGCCGGAGGATGAGATTAGAAGATCAAGAAAAAGAGCAATACTCCAGACATCTGTTACTGACCGAAGTAGGTGAAAGTGGACAAGAAAAACTTAAAAACACAAGCGTTTTAGTTGTAGGTATAGGCGGATTGGGCTGTGGCGTTGCACAACAACTTACGGCAATAGGCATCGGCAAAATAGGCTTGATAGATGGAGATATGGTAAGCATTAGTAATTTGCAACGGCAAATACTCTATAACTCTAGCGAGGTTGGGCAATTAAAAGTAGACGCTGCTGCTATTAAACTAAAACTGCTCAATCCTTTTATTTCTATACACACCTATCCAACCTTTCTTACAAAAGAAAATGCAGATGAAATTTTTAGCGAATATGATATAATAGTGGATTGTACGGATGATATTTCAACCAAAAACACCAGTAACACGTTTAGCTCGAAACTTAAAAAGCCACTTGTCTACGGAGCGCTATACAAATTTGAAGGTCAAGTAAGCGTATTTAATTTTAGTTGTGGGCCTGGGTATTTGGACGCGTTTCCGAGCTTGGCATCTTCTCCTCCTATCGACTCTTGTTCTGCTATAGGAGTTTATGCAATTATTCCTCAGATAATTGCAAGCTTACAAGCAAATGAAGTGGTTAAAATTGCATTACAAAAAGGGGATATACTAAGTGGCAAACTATTAAATTACAATGCATTAACTAATCAATTTCACATTTTTAAATATACTAGAAAATGAAAAAAGTATTTGTAGAAGGACCCATATCATCTGCCTTCATTGCAGAAAAAATTATAGCGCACCAAAGTAAAACTGATATTGGTGCTCATTCTTTATTTCTAGGCCAAGTAAGAGCAGACAAAATAGAAGACAAAGAAGTTACAGCTATTGAATATACAGCATATGAAGAAATGGCAAATCCTATATTTCACGAAATAAGGGAAAGTGTGTTTGCAAAATTTGAAATAACGTGCATGCACATTTATCATAGTTTAGGGGTCGTTAAAAAAGGTGAAATTTGTCTTTTTGTTTTTGTTTCAGCACCAAGAAGAAAGGTAGTATTTGATGCGCTGGAATTTACAGTAGAAGAAATAAAACTCAAAGTACCTGTATTTGGCAAAGAAATTTTGGAAGACCACTCACATACTTGGAAAAAAAACAGCTAATGATAGATATAACACATAAAAATAATACAAAGAGGGTAGCATTAGCATCTGCCATTGTAAAGGTTGGACGCGAAACCACAATTGATGCTGTTTTGAACAAAACCGTGCCGAAGGGTGATGTTTTAGAAATGGCAAAGACTGCTGGTCTTTTTGCAGTTAAGAATACTGCTAACTCTATACCTGATTGTCATCCTTTACCCTTAGAATACACAAAAGTAGAATATGAAATAAGTAAGGAAGCATTAAGCATAAAAATACTTATAACTGTTGCAACCGTATATAAAACGGGCGTTGAAGTAGAAGCAATGCACGGAGCATCAATCATAGCCCTCACTATTTATGATATGCTCAAACCCATTGACAAAAACATCGAAATTCAACACATTAAATTGGAGCAGAAAAAAGGCGGAAAGTCAGATTATAGAAATATGCCTAGTGGCTTAAATGCTGCCGTAATTGTATGCTCAGATACTATTTCTGCTGGTAAAAAAGAAGACAGTGCGGGAAAAGCGGTAGCCGAAAAACTACAGAAATTGGAAGTAGAGTGTAAGTTATATACTATTATTCCTGATGATATTGAGACTATCAAAACACTTTGCTTAAAAAGTGTGGAAGACAAAATTGACTTAATTTTATTTGTTGGCGGTACAGGCTTAAGCAGTCGCGACAATACACCAGAAGCCATCAGCCCATTGTTAAAGCGGCAACTTCCTGGAGTTGTAGAACATATACGAGATTATGGAATGGACAGAATGCCTTTTGCAATGCTATCTCGTGCTGTGGCTGGTACAATTAAAAACAGTATTGTAATCACGCTTCCAGGCTCTACACGTGGTGCTACTGAAAGTATGGATGCCGTTTTTCCATCGGTTTTACATGCTTTTCACATCTTGCGAAACAAGCCGCATACGGATTGAAAGCTTAAAGTTAAGGTACAAGTATTGGAAAAATGACTTTATTTAGAAAAATATAAAAAATCAATATCACATTTACCTTTCGTTTAGAAGATTTAACTTTGCAGCAACTAGAAAAAGAAATGCCACATTATCATAAACTAGGTTCAATTCCTCCTAAACGTCACACTCAATTTCGCCGCCCAGATGGCGAATTATACAAAGAAGAACTCTTTAGCACCGAAGGTTTTAGTAATAGTTATAGCTTGCTGTATCATCACCATCCACCTACAGCAATTCTAAAAGTGGATAAGCCAATAGACTTAAAGCCCGAATTAGCTGGTGATATGGAAATGCTGCATCGAAGTTTTCAAAATTTTAATGTTGAGCCAAAAGATGATTATCTAGAAAGCCGAGTAATACTGCTCACTAACAGCGATTTGCAAATATGTATGGCCCGTCCTCGCAAGAGTATGACCGATTACTTTTACAAAAATGGAGATAGCGACGAGGTGATATTTGTGCACAAAGGAAGCGGAACGTGTAAAACAAACTACGGACAACTCAAATTCAAATATGGGGATTACTTAATTGTACCTAGAGGTGTAATTTACCAAATGGAATTTGATACTGATGATAACAAGCTTCTGATTACTGAAAGTCATAGCCCAGTGGTATATCCGCGAAACTATGTTAGTAAAAGCGGTCAGTTATTGGAGCATTCACCGTATTGCGAGCGAGATATTAAGCAACCAGAAAATCTTCAAACTATAATAGAAGAAGGTGAATTTATAATTAAAACTAAAAAGGAAGACAAACTTTATCCATATACATATAAGTATCATCCATTTTGCCTAATAGGTTGGGATGGCACCCATTATCCGTTTATTTTCAGTATACACGATTTTGAACCGATAACAGGTAGAGTGCATCTTCCACCGCCTATACATCAAACGTTTGAAGGACATAATTTTGTAATCTGCAGCTTTGTACCTCGTTTATTTGACTATCACCCACTTGCCATTCCAGCACCGTATTGGCATAGTAATATAGACAGCGATGAGGTAATGTACTATGTTGATGGACAATTTATGAGCAAAGGGCATGTGGAGCAAGGTCAGATGAGTCTTCATCCAGGAGGTATTCCTCACGGTCCTACGCCTGGAGCTGCTGAAGCAAGCATTGGTAAAAAGGAGACTGGCGAGTTAGCCGTAATGATAGATACCTTTAAGCCTCTGCGGGTTACGAAAGCTGCTTTAGCATTAGAAATAAAGGACTATCACTTACACTGGTTGTAATTTTTTGAGTTAGTATAATATCAGAATCTACCTCTTGTCAAAATCATTACGTATCTCAGACGGAGGATGATTCTTATTACTCGTATATTTGGTATATGGTATCAAGAATTCATCTTAAGATAGGCTTACTAGCATCCTTACTTTTCTT
>JBEAPG010000171.1:0-4909 GCA_041164545.1 Bacteroidota bacterium | reverse complement strand
AAAGCTTTTGGCCCGTAGCCTTTTTTGGTTTAACTTATAAGTTTTGGTTAGCACTAAATATTGTATTAGCCCTATTTTGGCTGTCGTTTAGCCGTAAACGCTGGATTTACAATGCCTTTGTTATAGCAATCGGTGTTCAATTTATCACCCGAAACATACAGTGGAACGAGGAAGCCAAAGAAACAGCGGATTTTACATTGGCCAGTTTTAATACACACGTTCAACAGGTGTACGATGGCGGAAACACGAGTAATCAGATTGATAACTATCTTGCAGATTCTGAACTGGATATTGCCATTTTGGTAGAATGGTTAAATAAAAAAGGTAAGATAAGTTTTAAGGAGTTTCCGTACCAACAAATGGCTCGGTTAAATGACAAAGGAAATCGACATGATTATGGCATAAAAGCAGTTTCAAAACACAAAATAGTAAATTGGGACATTATAAAATTTAACCATACCTCAGGTAACATAGCTGCTTTCTTCGATATTGAAATAAATGGGCAAGTAGTTCGAGTGTTTGCAGTGCATTTGCAAAGCAATAGCATATCCAGTTCTGATTACCATAAAATGATGAAGCTGGATGTAAATGATAAGGACTATAGAAACTATGCTGTTAAGTTTGTTTCTAGGCTGCGAACTTCTTTTGATAAACGTGCAGAACAAACGCGATTGGTAAAAGAGGCAATGGCAGATTGCCCTTACCCAATTATAGTTTTAGGAGATTTTAACGATACACCCCAAAGCTATACGTATGAACAATTGAGAGACGGCCGCCAAGATGCCTTTATAGAACGTGGTAGAGGTTGGGGAGCTACTTTTCTAAAACCTTTTTCACTGCTTCGTATAGACTACATTTTACACGATAAAGAGCTTAAATGCACCGAATTTAGCAGTACGTCTGAAATTGCCAGTGATCACAAACTAATACAAGCTGGCTTCACATTTTAACTATGGAATTTTTACCACAACACATTGCAGAATACGCAGATAATCACACTAGTGAAGAACCTGGGTTACTTCAAAAACTTAACAGAGACACCTACGCCAACGTATTGGCTCCAAGAATGCTTTCGGGCAATTTGCAGGGACGTACACTTAGTTTTTTAAGCAAGTTGATAAAGCCAAAATATATTTTAGAAATTGGCACTTACACGGGTTATTCGGCACTTTGTATGGTTGAAGGTTTGCAAGCTGATGGCGAATTACACACCATTGATGTAAACGAAGAATTAGAAACACGCATCCGTTCGTATTTTGATGCTTCAGAATATGAAAACCAACTGCATTTGCATATTGGAGATGCGTTGGAAATTATTCCAACGTTACCACAAGCCTTCGATTTAGTTTTTATAGATGCCGACAAAGAGAACTACGCCAACTATTACGATTTACTAATAGAACGATTGCCAAGCGGTGCTGTGATAATAGCCGACAACGTGCTTTGGAGCGGAAAAGTAGTAGAACCAATAGAGTTAGAAAAAGACATTGAAACCAAAGCATTGGACCAATTTAACAAGCAAATTCAAAACGACAAACGAGTAGAAAATGTGTTGCTTCCTATTCGTGATGGGTTGATGGTGGTGAGGAAAAGATAGAAGATGGCTAGAACTCACTGTTTTAATCGGATTATGCGATAGACATCCGTATCGATAGTCTAAAATACAAACCGCCAAAGGAGAGTCAAGATTCTTCAAGACTATAGGCGAAACAACAAAGTTATTCTCTTCGCAGCTAGCCAAAAGTTGGGAGAGGCAAATTGGCTAATAATAGGCTGACAATTTCTAAATGGGGTTTAAATAGATGTAACCATACCAGCACTCCCACCTAAATATACAAAATCTTTTCCTGTAACATATTCCATTGAATACTATAGATAACCCAGTGGCAAAATCCATATAAAGTGAAATAATACACGTAACAGAATCAGAAAATTTAGCAACTTTGCAAAAAGCGAGATGTTCAGTGGTATATTCTTTTTGTTTAAATGTTTAATATTGAAAACGAAGTATATGTTACATAAATCTTGGTGTTTCATCCTTATTTTAATTACGCAACTATGTCTTGCACAGGCTGATTTTAGTACGCTACATTTTGATCATCTTTCAATAGATAATGGACTTTCACACAATACCGTTTTCTCGCTTTTACAAGATCGATATGGTTATATCTGGATAGGTACACAAAATGGCTTGAATAAATATGATGGTTACTCTTTTGAGATATACCAATCTGATGACATACAAAATGATGAGAAAAGTTTTGTAGGAACACATATTTCTTCCTTATTCGAAGATAAAAAAGGAAACCTATGGGTTGGAACAAAGGACCACGGAATAAACTTTAAGTCAAAATCAAGTGATCGTTTCCTGAATCTGCAAAACGATTCAAGTTTCATTCAAGTTACTGGTTCTGAAATTTCTTCTTTTTACGAGGATAAAGCCGCCAACATTTGGATCACGACTATTGGATCTGGAGTTTTAAAGTATAATCCTGACACAAAAGAAGTAAACGTATTCAATACTAAAAATAGTAAAATTTCTAGCGATATTGCATTCGATATTGTTGAAGATGCAAATGAAACCATCTGGATTGGTACAGCTGGCGTTGGATTAAACTTTATAACTGCCGAACGGGGTGATATAGGTCATCTGAACCTGCCTAATGGCCCAAATATGAACGGTTTTAGAAAAAAACTATTGCTTGATGAAGGCTATTTATGGATTGGCACACAAGGAACTGGATTGTACAAAATAAACCTGAAAGATTTTAGTTTTATTCACCTTACTGAGGGGAATACTAAAAGAAGCATCATTTCTGATGGAGTGATAGATTTGTTAAAAACAAATGATGGCCGACTTTTTATCGCCACAGAGGGCGATGGAATGAGCGTTTACAACACCCACACAGAGGAAATGTCCTCATACAAGTATAATGCAAATAAACAATCTGCTCTTAACAGTAATGGTTTACGATGCTTATTAAATGACCGAACCCATAATGTATGGATTGGCACTTTTAATGGCGGAGTTAACATTTATAAACCAAATAAAACATGGTTTGACTTCTATGTTCCAAATCGTAAAAACAGCAACTTATCTTCAAAGTCAATTCTTTCAATCATTGAAACGAAAAACGGACAAATCTTTTTAGGAACTGATGGTGGAGGGCTCAGTTGGCTAACTAACGAACAAGATGCAATGGCAACATCTTACCTTATTCATCAGCCTGCAGACCGCAAATCGATATCTGCCAATGAGGTTAAATCGCTATATGAAGACCGTAAAGGTCGCCTTTGGGTTGGTTTATTCGCTGGAGGATTAGACCTGTATAACCCAAATGATCAAACATTTGAACATGTAATAGAAGGAAATTATAATGTTTGGTCAATTACCGAGATAAAAAAATCGAATCAGTTGCTAATTGCAACCTTAGGAGACGGCCTTTTTACTGTAGATCTTGAAACTAAGCAATTTGCCCCATTTCGGCCTAAATCTACTACGTTAAATTCTCATACAGACTTTAACATTACGTGTGTATATGTCGATAATTCTGATAGAATTTGGATTGGATCACTTAATAACGGATTGGATTTAATAGATGAGTCTAACCATATTTATAAGCATTTCGCCAATGCCCCCGCGGATTCAGCTTCAATAAGTAATAATGAGATAAGAACAATATTTGAAGATAGTGAAAGGAACATTTGGGTAGGTACAGAAGGCGGAGGTTTAAATAGATGGCTAGGACAAGGAAGCTTTGAGCGAATTACCGTGCAAAATGGATTACTTGATAATAATGTGATGGGCATAGTTGAGGATAAAAATCATATGATATGGATATCAACTTTTCAAGGTATTAGCAAATTCGATAGAAAAATACAAGCCATACAAAACTTTAGTTTTCGGTCATTTCAAAACTCCAATCAGTTCAATCAAAATGCCATTTTAACTGCTAGTAATGGAAAACTTTTATTTGGGGGTATCAATGGCTTACACGCCATACAACCTGAAATAATCACTAAAAACAACGTACAGCCCGATTTGATATTTACGGATTTAAAAATCTTTGGTAAAAGCATCCGCGTTGGTAAACTATATGATGGTAGAACTATTTTAAAAGAACCCCTGGAACTTAGTCGTGATGTTTGGATGAGTTATTTAGATCAATCATTTACTATCTATTTTGCAGCCATAGATTATACCAATCCACTAGAAAATGAATTCGCCTATCAATTAGAAGGATTTAATGAAACTTGGCTACTCGCAGCCAAAGGCAAGCCAAGTGCTACTTATACTAATTTAAACCCAGGTTCGTATGTGTTTAAAATTAAACACAAAGAAAAAACAGCCAGTATTAACATTCATATTAAACCCGCATTTTGGCAAACTAGCTGGTTTAAGTTTTTAACCTTCGTAATTTCATTAGGGTTAATTTTTACAGCTTTGTTTTTTTGGATTAAGCGAAGAGAAGCTGCCACAAATCGTAAAATATTGCAGTTAACAAATGAAAAACTCGCAACAGAAGTAGCGGCAAAAAATTCTAAACTGATGTTTTCGTCTGTGCAAATGGCTCATAAAAATGAAATTTTAACAGAGGTGAAGGAAAACTTAGTAGAAATAGATAACAAACAAGAACGTAATCTTCGTCCAATAATTCACAAACTAAATTACGAATTAAAGAACGAAAATTATTGGAAAGAATTCAATGTATATTTTAACGAAGTGGACCAAAATTTTCTGGATCGGATACTAAAAACACATCCTGAACTTACAAAGAATGATTTACGAATATGTTCACTTTTACGAATGAATATGAGTACTAAAGAAATTGCTTCCCTGCTAAATATATCGGTTCGGGCAGTGGAACAAAGCCGCTATCGACTTAAAAAAAGGTTTGGATTAGATAAG
>JBEAPG010000170.1:0-4911 GCA_041164545.1 Bacteroidota bacterium | reverse complement strand
GCGGATATTGTTAGTCAAACACAAATACCAGCAACGTTTGCCCAATTGCTTAATCGTAAAAATCCGTATATCCAGTCGTCTATTCTAACTCCAACAAACAAGGCCATTTATTCATACTTTGATGGCGTTGTAATTGTAACTCCCACCTGCGTTCAACGGTATGATTTTGGATTTAAAAACTATGTGGGAAAACCCTGCCTCCCTCCGTACGAGCGGGTTTATTATCAAATATCCAATAAGTGGTTTTACGCTAACTAGTACTTTACAAACTTAAATACTTGGCCATTTGCTTTTAGAAAATACAATCCATTAGTAAGTTCAGCTATCTGAATTGAGTTTATGCTTCCGTTTAACTCTCCGCTTTTTACTTGTTCTGCTACGCTATTTACTATTTCGAAGTTAAAAGCCGCATTAGTCTCCGTTTCAATTATTAAATTAGTATTTGCTAGCGTTGGATAGACCTTTGTTTTTAGCTTGGAAATGGTATTGATATTGGCAAAATCACCTTTCATTCCATTTATTTCTGCCGAAACACCTATGCTCAAGTTTACATAAGAGCCACTTCCTGTAGTCGTTATTTTTGAAGTACGCACCATGTAGTGATTGGTGCCATCATATGGGTTATTATCAATAAACGAGGTGCTGCTTATAGGTGTGTTGTTTATCAAAACATAACCGCCAAACGGTTTGTGAGAACGATATACATAATACCCTTGCAGACCTGGTTCTGTGCTTGCATCCCAATTCACCGTTACGGCAGTGCTATCCCCGTTTGCGTTTAGTGCGATGTTGCTGGCAGGTAGAACAGTGGAAGTACGCAAACTTGGATCTCCCATCAAACCTAAGTGCGGGCTGTTTTGATAGAAATTGGCATCGTAATCCTGAAAATTATTTTGGGTTTTGATATAGCAATCTGCAAAGGATTCGCCCATAGCTAAACTATGTGTAACCCATTTTGGGCGACCACTCCATATGCAAATCAAACCCATTTTTTCGGTAGCAATACTAGCACGCATAAAGTTGTTTTGTATGTCATAATCACCGAAAAAACTTCCGAAAATATGATTGAATAAAGCTGCATTTTTGGTAGTAAAATCATTGGTATTGCCTACTCCATTGCAAGACGTGTATGAACCTCCACCGCATACATACGAAAACTTGTAATCTTCTAATGCAGTGGTAGTAAACATATCTGCATTTTTTATTTTTCCCTCGCCCAAGTGCGCCGTAAAATCACGAATAGCTCCAGAGCTAAAACCTTCTTCAAATCCTGAAAAATTATTTTCGACTACAGCTTCTTCAAAAACCTGTGTTTCCCCAATTTTATATTTGTGTACCTTGTTTAAGTAGTTGCGTGTAAGTTCAATTTCTGTTTTTCCAAAGGCAGGCATTCTGCTTAGGTCAACCCTTCCTACTGCTATGGTTACATCACCCGGAATTCTGTTATTGTCCCACTTGCCATCGCCGATTAAATTTTTATTTTCATCTCGTTTTCCGATAGTTGTAGAGTCTGTATCTGTCCAATTTCCATCCAGTACACCATAATAAACGTCTGCAGGCCAAGCGCCACAATGCGAATTTGGATCAGTAGCCGCGTGACCATCCGGTGGGTATAAGTAATTTGGGTCTCTGCAAAAAGTGCCCGAATAAGGTACAGGTATGTTGCCAAGTAAGTACACCGCATCGCAGCCGGTAGACTTCGCTTTTCCATCTATAAACGATTTTACATCAGCTACTTTTGCCGAGCTGTTAATTACTTCAGTGCCAATATCCCATCCATCTCCGGCTAAATCTTGCTTTAGCGTCGCTATTTCATCAGACAAACTATCGCTCAAATTTTGAGCAATCAATATCCAAAGCTTTCCTCGAGTATGGGTAGGTGCTTTTTCTATTGCCGCTGTTATATAGGAGTAGCCTTGCAGCTTAGCGCTAGAGCCGCTAAAAGGTTCTACTAAAGTGGTATTTTTTACAATCATATACTCATACACTGTGCCCACTTGCACTCCATTATCTACATAACTGTCGTTGGTGGGGCCCAATGTAGCTAGGGCTGCTCCCCAGTTTGAAGCACCAGGTGCACGTCTGTACACAGCATAGCTAGATGCATTAGAAGCCACTTCCCATTTTAGTGTAATGGTGCTCGCTGTTTTATTTGTTTCTGCATAAGCAGGCACCGCTCTGTGGTCGGCATATGTCTGTGCATTTGCCGTATTTACAAGCCCAAAGGCGAAAACAATGACAAATAGATGGAGTTTAATTTTCATCGGATAAAATAATTTTATATTCGTACAAATGTATAAATTATTCCGTGTGAAATATGTGCTTCTAGCTTTTCTCATTCTTGCTAAGGCTACATCCATTCACGCTCAAAAATTCTGTTCACATATGCAAATAGCAGAACAAACCGCTGCGCAAAATACCATTGATTTACGTGCTGATACCTTTGACGTGCTTCAATATATCATCAACGCAGCCTTTTTAGATTATCAAAAGAATAAGGCCATAGATGCAAATTGCGAAATACAAGTAGTGCTTAAAAAATCAGCAACTTCTATCAATTTGGATTTATTAGGATTAAACGTGAGCCAAGTCTTGGTGAACGGCCAACCGCAAACCTTTAGCTATACAGATCCACATATACATATCAAGCTACCGTCAGTAAGTATTGGCGATACCTTTACTGTAAGGGTATTTTATAATGGAAACCCAAAGAAAGATGCCCAATGGGGTGGCTTTTATTTTACAGGAGAATATGCATTCAATATGGGAGTTGGCTTTGCATCAGATCCGCATAACTTTGGTAGAGTATGGTTCCCTTGTTTTGATAATTTTACTGATAGAGCTATGTATCAAACCAATATAACGGTAGATACAGGTTATAGAGCGTATGCTAACGGTTTGTTGGAGCAAGTAATAAATAATGGAGATGGTACGCAAACGTTTTATTGGTGGCTGGATGAGACCATACCAACCTATCTTGCTTCGGTAGCCATTGCCAAATACGAAGCGCTTTCAGACACGATTCGGGACATACCCATAACCCTTACCGCCCTGGCAAAAGATACGGCCAACTTGCGCAGCAGCTTTGTGCATTTGCCCAATTGCATAGACCAATATTTGGATAAATACGGTCCACACACCTTCGATAGAATTGGTTTTAATGTAGTACCGTTTAATGCGGGAGCTATGGAACACGCAACCAATATTGCCTATCCCTACTATGCTATAGCAGATGGAAGTACGGATAGAGAAACTCTCTTTGCGCACGAATTGGCTCACCACTGGTGGGGAAATACCATAACTGCAAGAACACAAGAAGATATGTGGCTAAACGAAGGATGGGCTTCTTTTTCAGAAAGTCTATTTCTGGAAGCGGTATATGGTAAGAATAGATATGATTATAGTGTAGAAGCCAATCATAGAGATGTGTTGCAATTTGCTCACATACGAGATGGTGAAAGCTTGCCTGTAAGTGGAATAGGATGGGCAAATACGTATGGCAGCCACGTTTACAACAAAGGTGCGGATATGGTGCATACGCTTCGGGGATTTATGGGTGACGTTGCATTTTTTGCAGCGTGCAAATCGTTTCAAGTCAAGTATAAATTAAAGGACGTAAGTACCGACGATTTAGAAGCGGAATTTCAAAAATTTACAAACGTAGATTTAAGTGGTTTTTTTGAGCAATGGATTAAGACCGCAGGGTTTGCCCATTTTGATATACATTGGATAATAGAAAAAAATGGTATATACAGCATAAACCTAAAGCAAACTCCTCGCTTTAATGAAGAGGTGTACAAAAATGTACCAATCACTATTTCCGCATTCAGTGAAAAGATGGAGCGATATGATGAAGTGGTGATTCTGAATGAGAAGGAACAAACATTTGAAATAGCACCACCGTTTGAAGCGGTGTATTGGGCGTACGATTTTGAGGATAAAATAAGTGATGCCACTACCACGGCAACTATTATACTGGATAAAAATGGCGGCTTTGTGTTATTAGACGATGGTCTTATTGAATTGACTATGAAAGATTTACCCGAAGGAGATTCGGTGTTGGTAAGAGTAGAGCACCATTGGGCGGGAGCAGATGGCACATATGGTGTACCTGCTGGAGTAGCCATTAGTCCACAACGGTATTGGAATATTGATGGAGTAGGGTTGGACAAAGCTAATTTTGGAGCGGTACTGAACTATAGTGGTATTAAAACGACAAGCAGTGCTACATTTGGCTATCTCGATGATCAATTGATTCGCATTACCGAAGATAGTTTGGTATTACTCTATAGACCAAACGGAAATAGTGCGTGGAGTATTTGGTCAGATTATGATAAAGGAAGTGGTTCGCCGCTAGACAAGCGAGGTATAATACAAGTTAACAACCTGCAAAAAGGGCAATACGCTTTTGGAATGTACGACAGCAAACTGGCGAATAATGAAGAAATAGTGATAGAGGAAGAGCCTGTCTTTAAAATCTATCCCAATCCAGCACAGAGAGAGATTCACGTAGAGTTTGCCGAAAAGCACGACTGCTGTATGGTAGAAATAACCAATCAGTATGGCTTAATAGCAAAAACACACAAAATAAAAGGTAAAACCTTGGAGGAAGTGATAGACATAAGCGACTTAGCGCAGGGAATGTATTTTGTAGGTTTAATAACCGAAGGACGCGCGTACAACGCAATACCGTTTGTGGTGAGGTGAGGGGTTAGTCTTTTAGGTTGAGGGTTGCATGTTGAGGGTTGAATTCGCCGCGGCGAAAAGGTTTAATTTTTTTGAGAAAATAATATATGGAAGCACAAGATCTGGACAAATTAAAATTAAGTACTCCCCATTGTTAGGACAGATTCAAATGTAGTTATAGTTAATTTTAGTTGGTTTATTTCCTGCTGAATATTTTTCTTTAGG
>JBEAPG010000169.1:0-4917 GCA_041164545.1 Bacteroidota bacterium | reverse complement strand
ATCTTTTTGACCCGCTTTAACCGTATTTTTTCTCACCAAAGTAAACTCAGAAGTTGCTCCAGTTCCTACAGGCCAATTTGTTCCCGGGTCATTTCCAATGATACCAAAAATATCTAAAGTATCTCCCGTAGAAATTTTCACAATACACAAAGCATCGTCACCATTGTAAAAAGTGAGAGTATGCGTAGTATCTGATTGATCTTTTATACCGGAAATAGCCGTAGGGTTTCCAATAACGTACACTTCATTAGGAGCCAACATAGCTGAAGTTTTAAATGAATCAGAAGCTGTCGTTCCTCCGTTGTTAAAACGGTAGAAAACATAATTTGAAAGGTCAATAGTGTTGCTGGTTGGATTGTAAATCTCGACCGCCTTGTTGTTTGATGACCCTTCTATATACTCGCTAAAGAAGATGTCAGAGCATTGTGCTGAAGCCATAAAGCTGAAAGCGACTCCAATAAGTAAAAAGTACAGTTTTTTCATTAGGTTTAATTTATTATTAACAACTGCAAATCTAAAAAAATAGTCGTGATTCGTGTTACCGTAGCTTCAAATGATATAATATTGAGCTAATTTTTCAAATTTTGAACAGCATTCAAAAAATAGCGAGCTTAATATTTGTCGTCACTTTATTGGGAATGGTTTATTCACTATTTACACCATTATTCAAGATTTATGATAGTGTAGAGTATTCTTCTTTAGCTAACAACTTAGTAAACAACAGCATTTACTATGCAGGCGACATAGGCAATGATTTAGATTTTCGCCTTTTTAGCAAACGAACATTGGGTTATCCCTTGTTTATGGCAATGCAGCAAAGTCAATTGTTCTTAATTACTGCACAAGTACTCCTTTATTTTTTTAGCATTATGCTCGGCTTGGTATTGTTAAGTCATTTTACAACTTCAAAAAAGCTCTTTTTTTTGTTTCTCATCTTTGTTGTATTTAGTCCTGTTCTCTTATTCCATTCCCAATTTATACTCTCAGATTTGTTGCTTACCTCGTTGATTATGTTGGGTTTGGTTGTCTATTTTGAAGAGCGCATTTCCTTGCAAACCAAATTGAAAATTATTGGCATACTGTGGGCAGTGGCCTTGTTGGTTAAGCCAGTTATGTTGCCAAGTCTTTTGCTAATTCCATTTGTTGCGGGCTATTTAATTGTAAGAAAAAAAACGTGGCAACCCGCCATTTTGCTTCCGGTTTTAGTATGGATTTCGGTTTCAATGTTTAACCAGAATCAAACTTCTATGTTCGAATACAGTTGTATAAGCACTATAAACCTCGCGCACTATAACGCTAAACTTGCTATTGCTTCTAAATACGGAAACGACTCTGCGCAGCAATTTACGAGTTCTCCCATCTTTAAAACTCCTCGGAATACAACAGAATACAACAACTACTTGCAAAACTTAAACCAATTAGCAACGGAGTCAATTAAACAAAACATAGGAGCCTACCTTAAAATTCAGGTTTTAGGAATGATAAAAATGGTTTTAGACCCTGGTCGATGGGAGCTATACACATTTTTTAATCAAAACACAGCAGACAAAAGCTTGACAGAATTGCTTTTCTCTGGTCAACTGTTAGAACTAAAAAACCAACTTGGCAAAACCCCAATGTTACTTATTACCTTTTTGATATTATTGATTATCAACTTGTTCAAGGCTGTCGGAATCGTCTTCAGCATTTTTAAGCCTCCGGTTAAATGGTGGCTGCTTGTAGGGCTTTGTGTCTACTTTTTGGCACTAACAGGCCCTATTGGTGCAGCACGTTTTATGTTGCCCGTCACCATAATAACTATAATAATGAGTGTGATTGGTTGGGGAGTGATTTTAAATTTTCTCCAAAAAAGTCCTGAATGCTAACACATTATCTCCGAACTTTTCTTGTGTTTTTGTTCTTAGCTTATCTGCGTGTTCGTTGGTATATTCATCAAATTTTTCCCAACTTTCTAAGTGATATTGAATTGCATAAGAATTGTGCGTTTGGGCACGAGGACTTTCCAAAATTTTAAACATATTATGGTTTAGAAACAAGTTCGTTGCCATCACTTCTGGTATATGTTCTTTTTCCAGCCAAGTCAAAACCTCTGTTTCTAGTTCTGGGTTAATGCTAAGTGTTACGTTGTATACTATCATTTATGCTCTAGGGTGAAATTGTTCTATTACTGTTTTTAAATAAGACTTGTCAATATGTGTGTATATTTCTGTCGTCGTTATGCTTTGGTGTCCAAGCATTTGCTGCACTGCTCGCAAGTCGGCCCCAGCTTCTATCAGCACCGTTGCAAAAGTGTGCCGTAAAGTATGCGGGCTTATGTTCTGTCTAATCCCTGCTTTTTCTGCAAGTCGTTTTATAATCTTGAAGACATAAACCCTACTCAATTTATTGCCTTTTTGATTTAGAATAAGCTCCGGTTCACTTTTCTTTTTTGCCACTTCATTTCTATAATACCTTATGTAATGACCAATTTGATTGATTGTTTTCTCTCCTATTGGGACCAAACGCTCTTTGTTTCCTTTACCTAAGACTTTTATCACACCTTCCTCCAAAAACAAATCATTTACCTGAAGGCTTACCAATTCGGAAACCCTTAAGCCCGAACCATAAAGGAGCATAATAACCGTTTTGTCTCGCTCAGAAGCAAATCTTGAATAATCAATGTGTTCTATCATACTCATTACTTCTTCATGGGTAAGCACTGACGGCAAATACTTTGGCAACTTGGGGTTGCTAATCCGTGAAAACGGGTTTGCGGTTATCACCTCTTCTGCCAGTAAAAATTTATAGAAAGACTTTACACCTGAAACTATGCGAGCTATTGACTTTATAGAAAGGCCAATTTCAGATAGAGCCTCCATAAAAGCAGTTGCATCGGAGCGAGTTAAATCGACAAGGGACCTATCCTGAATGAAATTTTGAAGTTTATAAATATCGGACTGATATGCGTCTAAGGTGTTGTCGCTCAAAGACCTGTCGAGTGTTAAGTGAGAAATAAAATCATCAATTAGCTCAGAGTTTGCTATTTGAGTTTTATCTCCTGACATTGAATAATCTCTTTGTTATCATCAGCATTATAGTTGATATACACTATAATGCTCGCCTCTTCTACATTTACAAAGTCGGGTATGGTAATCTCCCACGACTTTTTTGCAGAAATACCTCTATCCGGCGCCAAGCTACTAGTGGCACTAAAAACAGGAGAACCATTATATGGCGTATACATCGATCTAAGTACATGTTCATGCATATACGCTTGATCTGTTCCAGTAGTTGTTGTTTGCGGGTGAGCTATGTTGTCTTCCGTTAAAAGTATGGTAATAAAAGGGTTTGAAACAGGCCTGTCTGTAAAAACAATATCCGTAGTAATTACATATTCTTTATCAGCGACTTCTGTTTTGGATAGCGTAAGATTTACCAATGCCTTTTCTGTTTCAATTTGATCAGCGGAGTTTATCCAAGTGTTAAATGGAATATTCAAACTTGATTGACCCGGGAATAGTCGACGATTAATACCTCCACCAGGCAACTGATTGCTAAAGCCAAACAAATTGCTCGCTATTAATTGAGCAAAGTCCGTTCTCAAATCCGGAAAAGTGGCATATGGAGTGGTTAAGTTTTTTGGCTCCTGTGGATATATACTTACAACCGCTACTTTGTCTTTGTATTTATCTTTAATGTTTTTGGCTGTCTCTGCCGCTTTTGGACAGTTTGAGCACCTTACTCCAGTTAAGTCTTCAACCACAATTGTTTTGTCTTGTGGTGCAGGAATATCCGATTCGCTTAATACGGCATATTGAAACTCGCCTGTAGTTTGGCTAAAATCAATTGGAGGCAAAGATTCTTCACATCCCAGCAGTAAAACTAAGCCAACTAAAAACGTAAGATTTTTTATCATATGTTCAAAAATACAACTTGTTTTATTTCTTGGTTCTCAAATAAACGTCTAGCGCGGCCAATTCCTTTTCAGTAAGATCTCTAAACTGCCCTTTGTGCAGACCTCTTTTATCGAAATTATGGAACATCACTCGGTCTAGTTTTATCACTTCGTTGCCAATAGCTTCAAATGTTCTTCTTATAATTCTGTTTTTTCCTGAATGTATTTCTATACCGTATCTAAACTCGTTATCTTCCTGTAGTTCAACTATTTTGTCGAATTTACTAAGGCCATCTTCAAGGGTTACCCCTGTTACTAGTAAATTTAGTCCTTCTTGACTAAGTCGTTTAGCTAGTTTCGCTTTGTAGACCTTTTTTATCTTCTTAGATGGATGCAGGAGGTTTTGGGTCAAGTTTCCGTCATTTGTCAGCAGCAGAACGCCTGTTGTGTTTCTATCTAATCTTCCAACTGGATATAAATGTTTGAGTTTTTCAGGAAGCAAATCAATTACAGTTTTACGATTATTCTCGTCGCTACGAGTGCAAATGGTGTTTTTTGGTTTATTAAGAAGAATGTATTTTTTTTCTTCTACAGAAATTAATTTGTTCTCTACCAGCACCTTATCTGTGGTTTGCACCTTTTCTCCTAGATTGGTTACTACCTTTCCGTTTACTTTAACCTTACCTTCTTTTATCAGGTCATCCGCTGCTCTTCTACTGCATATGCCTGCATTAGAAATAAACTTATTTAAGCGTATTGACACACCACTATTTAGTTCATCCGTTTTGTCCTGTGGATTGTTTGCTTTCATAGGCAAGAGTTATTCGTAATTTTTGCAAAGTAAAAGCGTTATATCATATAAACCACACCAAATTGAGGTCACTCTTTTTTATACTGTTACTTAATCTAGCAAATGCATATGGAGCCAGCACCAAACCACAACTGCTTCGCGGTTGTGTGAACTTTGACGACAGCACCATAACCTTAAGCTGGAAACAAATTGAAGACAATTGTAATTCTATATTTGAGATAATAATCTATGG
>JBEAPG010000168.1:0-4920 GCA_041164545.1 Bacteroidota bacterium | reverse complement strand
ATAGAAGAGATTGAACTTATTGGTATAAAAAAAGTAGACGATGGCTTTTTGATAATAAGCGATGGCTCTAATAATAAATCCATTGATTGTACTAAAGTTGGTAAAACTGGAGAAATAGTCTGGAAATCGAACGTGGAAGTGCCAAATCTGGGAGGATATAATTTTAATATGCTGCAAGTCTTTTTTGATACCAGTAGCATTTACATCATGCAACAGCTATCAGATTACACAATAGTAACAAAACTTGATAAAGCAACAGGCGACGAGATATACGATGGTGATCATATTAAAGTAAAAGGAGGCGAAAATCCATTAGTATGGCTAGTTAGCGGTGACAAGTTATATCTTTCGGAAGGAGAAAAAGGATTTATAACACTCCGTGAATCTGTCGGAGGAGAATTAATGAAGAAAGAGGAGGTCATCGCATTTAATAATCAATTTAGTGTCAATACAGCTCAAGT
Source organism: Bacteroidota bacterium (assembly GCA_041164545.1). Taxonomy (GTDB): domain Bacteria; phylum Bacteroidota; class Bacteroidia; order NS11-12g; family UBA9320; genus UBA9320. The sequence continues at coordinate 4,459 of JBEAPG010000168.1, read as the reverse complement.
TTTCTTTAGTGATGCTGAATTTCTTTATAGCGGTGCATACGCCCTTGAACCAAATCACGGTACTCTTCACTTAGCCTTTAATAAATATAATCCCGCTACAGGTCAAACCATTGATATGGAACACGAACTGGTATTAGAGCACACAAGTTATACTTATAATAGTCAATTTGATTTAAACGTATTTGGTATTACGAAAGGAGTAACGGGTTTTTATATGGTCGGAAAATTAGATTACCATTTTAATAAACCATACCCAACTACTAAAATGGGTGATAACCATATTGGTATATGGGTAGCTAAGTTTGATTTCAACTTAAACCTCGTTTATATGAGCGAGCTTCCCTATCAATATTTTACAGGATTAATTCCAGCTGATATGGTACAAAGACCCGCTGTCATTGATTTGAAAGAAGATGCCAACCAAGGGCTATTTGTAGCAATAAACGAGCTACAAGGGGTAATTTATGGCAACAAATATTTCCTTTATCTGGACAGTCTTGGAATGTATCACTCTGTAGTAGGTGGAAAGGATGGCTTTAATATATTAGAGTATGATAATATGGGATTGCGAGATGCTGGCCGAAGAAACAGAGTTAGGTTAATGAGCGGTAACTGGTCTCCATATGTTACAAGCACTTTTTTGTTTGCTAATAACAGACCACAAGACCATAGTCAAGTGGCAGAAAACCTGATTACGCTCAAAAAACAAAACAAACATTTCAATCCTGAAAACTGGTCGTACAACTACCTTATTCTTGGCAATAATGCGATTTACCTTGAATATGGATATAAAAAAGGAGGAATGTTAAACATTTATGTAGACTAGATTAGAAATACTTATTTCATCTCTTCGCTTATTTCTTTCAGCAATTTTTCAGTATCAGCAATATTATCCCCAGACTTCACTCCTTCATCGATTGCTTTTTGAGCAAACTCCTTGGCTAAAGTATACTTTTTCAACTTAAATGCCAAAGATGCATAGGTATCAAGATACATAAAAGTGGGTTCTTTTTGCACCACTGTTTCCATCCATTTCAAGGCTTTCTCTAGCACTTCCACATTCTCACATTTCTGATAAATACTCCACGCATAATCATTTAGATTGTAATTGTTTATGGATTCTGTTATGATATTATCTTCAATTAATTTAGTCAGTGCTTCATAGTTCTCTGTTTTGGAGTAAAATAGCAATTGTAGATGGTTTTTAGATTCGGCTATTTTTTGCTCATCTGATAAATACATGGGTAGTTCCGCAATCAGAGAATCAAAACCTATGCTATTTTTATCTTGGACTAATTTATAAAATCGAGTACTGATTATATTTTCAATAATAGAAAGTACATCATCACTGCCGTACAAAGCGCTATACGTCGTTCTGTTATTCAAAAATTTGGCTTTTGTTTCTTCATCGCAGTATGAAATAAATTTGTATAGCATCGAAAAATAGACTTCGCTTTTCCTTTCAGATTTATGATTAGAAAACCACATTTGTACCTCCTCTTTCGTCGGAAACTTGCGTTTGCCATTTGGCCCAAATGAATTAGTGTACATTTCTGGAAATCCGGGGTTCATGTCAGAAGAAATGCCAGGATAAGGGTCCTCTTGCTCACTACTTATATACTCTGCTACAAAATTTAAGTCTTCAAGAAATGCAGCAGGCTCTTTGAATCCAGGTATTTTCTTTATTAATTTACCATTTGGATGAAAATAACCAACAGTTGGAAAAGAATGAATGCGGTATTTCATTGCTACTTCTCTTCCTATTCCTCTTTCTGCATCCAGTTTCAAAGCAATAACCTCATTCTCTAGACGAATTGCTACTGCGGAGTCTTGAAATGTTTTTTTTTCCATTTCTACGCACCAACCGCACCATTCAGTGTAGAAATCTACTACTATCGGTTTACCGGATTCTTTTGCTAGTTCCAGCGCTTTTCCCCAATCTTCTTTAATAAATAGTTCAGCATTTTGTGCACAAACGCTTACACTTGAAATGATGAATAATAATGTAGAAGGAATTTTAATTGGCATCTTGCGAAGATATACAAACTGCCACAGCTACAGACTCAAACAAGTAAAGTTATACTGCTTCTACTTTGAATTCGCTGGTTTCGTGAAAGTTAATTTTAGGATTATTCTGCTTTGCCATTTGGAGCACAAATGCAGTTTGAGCTAAGAACACTAAATTTTCATCTTTGTCAAGCACTATATCACTTGGCTTGTACTTTATAAAATCATCAATTGCTTGTTTATCACCCGTCATCCAACAGGCTTTGTGATACCTCATAGCATCAAATCTTGCTTTGGCATTGTACTCGTGCTCTAGCCTGTATTGTATTACTTCAAACTGCAGCTCTCCCACTACACCTAAAATTTTTCTGTTCCCTGGTTGTTGGGTGAATAACTGTGCTACGCCTTCATCTGTAAGTTGATCTAAACCTTTTTCCAATTGCTTAGACTTCATAGGGTCTAAGTTTACTACTTCTCTAAACAGCTCAGGACTAAAACTCGGAATTCCTTTGAAGAAAATTTTCTCACCCTCGGTTAGTCCATCGCCAATTTTAAAGTTTCCCGTATCATACAATCCAACTACATCACCTGGAAATGCTGTTTCTGTAACTTCCTTACTATCTGCTAAGAATGTATAAGGATTGCTAAATCGCATCTTCTTTTCTGTACGTGGATGTATGTAGAACTTATTTCTTTCAAAAGTGCCAGAGCATACCCTAAAAAAAGCGATTCTATCTCGATGATTGGGGTCTAAATTGGCGTGTATTTTGAAAACAAATCCGGATAGCTTTTTTTCACTCGGTTTTATTTCTCTTGAATCGGTCACCCTACTCTTCGGCCCAGGTGCTATTTCTATGAAGGTATCCAGCAATTCTTGCACTCCAAAATTATTTAGTGCAGAACCAAAAAACACGGGTGCCAATAGTCCTTCTTCATATAACTGTTTATCAAATGGCTCAAAAACACCATTTATCAATTCCACGTCTTCCCTTAATTGATTTGCATCTGCGGTCCCAACAATACTGTCCAACGCCTTGTCCTCTAGATTCTTAATCTCAATATATTCCGCTGCTTTTTTTGTTTTATCAGCCTCAAATAAATTGAGCGAATTATTATGTAATAAGTATACTCCTTTGAACCTGCTACCCATATTAATCGGCCAGCTCAACGGACGTGTACTAATTTGCAATTCGGTTTCCAACTCATCTAAAATGTCAAATGGTTCTCTCCCTTCTCTATCCATTTTATTTACAAAAATGATTACGGGCGTATTTCTCATCCTACACACTTGCATAAGTTTTCTGGTTTGCTCCTCCACTCCTTTGGCAACATCCACTACAAGTATTACGCTATCTACGGCGGTAAGCGTCCTATAGGTATCTTCTGCAAAATCCTTGTGTCCAGGTGTATCTAATATATTGATAATCTTTCCTTTGTAATGAAAAGACATAACCGAAGTAGCCACAGAAATACCTCTTTGCTTCTCTATCTCCATAAAATCTGAGGTGGCTGTCTTTTTTATTTTATTGCTCTTTACAGCACCTGCCGTTTGTATAGCGCCACCAAAAAGTAATAACTTTTCCGTTAGCGTCGTTTTTCCAGCATCAGGGTGAGAGATAATTCCAAAGGTTTTGCGCTTTGCTATTTCCGTTTCTAAACTCATAAAATTTGCGGTGCAAGGATACAAAAATTAGCCAAGTGTGGCTGCATACGCCTGCTCATAATCTATTTAAAAGTCAAAAAACTTAATAAGTAATACTTATCCTTTAATCCTTTTAGTTGTAACTTTTATCTATTGCCCAATCGCAAAACTCGAGTCGTGATGTTATCTTTGCGCCAATGAGAATTTTAACTGTAATAAGTTTACTAACACTGGTTGCTTTACAATCGTTTGGCAAAGAAAGGGAAGTTACATTTTTAGTAAATAGCACTTACTTTCAAGATGCGTGCTTGAGTGTTATGGAAAAAAATGTGGATACAGACTGGAAGTCACTGTGCGCTAACATTGATGGTTTTAACTATGAAGAGGGCTTTATATATACCATCACTGTTTTAGAATCAAAACTAAAAAAGAAGGAAATTATAGAAGATGGTAGTCGCTATGCATATGCTTTGATTGAGGTAAACAGTAAAAGTTTAGATATTAAGGAACCAGGTATTTACACCAAAATCAGCACTTCTATGGGAGATATTTATGGTAAACTAGATTATAAACTTGCTCCTCTTACTGTAGCAAACTTTGTAGGACTGGCTGAAGGAACGATTCCTAATTCATTTAGAAAAGAAGGAGAACCTTATTTTGATAGTTTGGTATTTCACCGTGTTATCCCTAACTTTATGATACAAGGCGGCGACCCAAGCGGAAGTGGTTCTGGTGGTCCTGGATATAAGTTTAAAAATGAGACTAATGCTCAATTAAAACACGATAAACCTGGGGTTTTTTCAATGGCAA
>JBEAPG010000167.1:0-4949 GCA_041164545.1 Bacteroidota bacterium | reverse complement strand
ACGAGTATAAATGCCATAGATATATGCCTAAATAAACAACAGAATATAGGGGCTGGCATCGCTTTGGGATTGGATAGTTTTATATCTTATTCTTGGAATATTAATGGTTCTGTAGTAGCAACGACTCCGACCTTTAATTATACACCTACTGTAGCCGGTAAGAAAGTAATAACACTTACTTGTACTACTAAAAATGGTTGTACTATTTCTGGAGTAGATAGCATACAAGTGTTTGATAAACCAAATCCGAACTTCTTTGTGACTTCAGTTTGTAAAAACAAAGACTTTAATCCAACGAATAATAGTACCATTACCGCACCTGAAACCATTACACAAAATTTATGGTACTTTAATACTACGATAACTTCAACGTCTGTAAACCCTACATTTAATGCTGTACAAGAAGGTAATAATTCTCTAAAATTAGTTACTACAAGCTCTAATGGATGTAAAGATTCTGTTGCGAAAAGTTTCATAATTTATCCATTACCGGTTGTTGATTTTACAACTGGCGCGACTTGCTTGGGCGATAATACCATTTTTACAGATGCAAGTACAATTTCATCAGGAAGCAATAGTTCTTATTCTTGGATAATTGACGGAGCAACTTACACAGGTACAAGTCCAAATTATACTTTCCCAAGTACTGGTGATTATACTGTAAAAGAAGTTGTTACGAGCAGTTTAGGTTGTAAGGACTCAATTACAAAAACCATTACCGTGCATCCATTACCTGTTATTGATGTTTCTTTAAATTCATTTGAAGGATGCGACCCTTATACACCAAATGTAATAAATAATTCAACCATTGAGAGTGGTTCTATATCAACTTACGATTGGACTTGGGGTGATGGTAATACCGGTTCTGGAATTTCACCAAGCCATACCTTTAGTAATTCAGGAAGTTACAGTATTAAACTAGTTGCAACATCTGACAGAGGATGTGTTTCTACATACGATTTTACAACTCCAGTTACTGTTTATGCGAGTCCAACTGCAGATTTCAGCATTAGTCCTGATGAACCGAGTATATTGGTTACTCCAGTCATTTTAACTGATCTGTCGTCAACGGATGCAATATCATGGGATTGGTATATTGCAGACGGCACAAATTTATCCGGCCAAAGTGCTAGTCATATTTTCCAAGATTCAGGAACATTCGCAATTACTCTTAGAATAGAGAATAGTAATGGATGTAGAGACAGTATTACCAAATTTGTTTCAATTAATGCAGAATTATTTGTTCATATTCCTAATGCATTTTCTCCTAATGGAGATGGTCACAATGAGGAGTTTGGGTTAAGCGGCCTTACACAAGGAGTGCGCAAATATGAATTACGCATATATAACAGATGGGGCGAATTAATCTTTGAATCTCTTGACGTAAATGAAAAATGGGATGGGACATACAAAGGAGAGCCCGTGATGCAAGGATCTTATATATATATGATGCAATACACAAATGTGAAGCAAAGTAAGTGGTTCTACAAAAAAGGCACTGTTACACTACTTCGCGGAAGTAGAGAATAAACTTTATTTAAGAAAGCTTTGTCGAGTTTTTAATTCTTATTCGTAGTATTAATGCGAATATTGAACAATAAAATATGACAAAGCTTTTTTCATTTATAATAATTATGTTTCTCTTTGGATGTAGTAGTAAATTTCCGGAATTTCAGTATAAAACACTAGATGGTGAACTTATAAGTCAGGAAAATTTAAAAGGAAAAGCAACTGTGCTTTGCGTTTGGGCCACGTGGTGTGGTGATTGCATAAGGGAAATTCCTGAATTAAATGAATTGGCAGAAAAATACAAAGACAATGATGACGTTTTGTTACTTGCCTTTAGCGATGAAGATGAAGCTACAGTAAGAAAATCACTTGCACGTTACCCTTTCAATTTTACACATATAGTAAATTCAAACGAATTTAGTGATAAACTAAAAAGTGGTGTAGTGAAACATTTTCCTCAGGTAATGGTTTTGGATAAGGACTTAACACAAGTTTTTGAAGTTACGGAAAACAAAGAACCAATCTTCAATACACTTGATAACCATATTCAAGAAATAATTAAAAAGTAAATTGACCGTAGACTGCCTAACTGAAGATGAACACAGTATTATTGTTCAAACTGAGATTGTAAACTCTATAAACTTGGTAAACACCAAAGATTGGATTCAATTAAATAGATTTGAAAATCCATATCTGAGTATTCAATATTTATCAGCACTTGAAAAAAGTTTATCTTACTTCGATTTTAGATATATCATTTTTTATGATGAACTAAAAAATCCAATTGGAATTGCTTACTGTCAGATAATTAAGATCACAAATAAAGAAATTAATACAGATGCTTTAGTCAACAGATTAGGAAGTAAGTTTCCTAAAAACCTTATTAATTCTTTAGATTTGAGGATCTTAATTTGCGGAAATGCATTTGCTACAGGTGAAAATGGATTTATTTTTAATTACGACATAGAGCCTAAAGTAGCTTTAGACGTTCTAACAGCTGTTATTGATGAAATAAATTTGGCTGAAAAGAAAAAAAATAGAAAAATAACAATTACGCTCATAAAAGAATTTTGGCCTGAACACTCAAAATACGGATCGTACCTTAAAGAAAATGGATGTTGTGAGGTGAACATTGATGTTAATATGATTCTGAAATTCGATGAGTCATGGAAAACATTTGATGATTATTTATCTGCTATGAATTCTAAATTTAGAACAAAAGCAAAACAAGTTTTAAATAAATCTCAACCACTATTAATTGTCGATTTTACTCCCAGCTTAATAGTAGAAAGGCTAGACGAGATCAACGCCCTATATAATTCTTTAATAGATAAAGTGAGTTTTAGCTTTGGGCGATTAAATGCTCTAACGTTACTCAATATGAAGGAAGCACTCGGAGATAACTTTTTTTTCAGAGGATATTATCTAGATAGAAAGCTTATTGGATTTTGCACTGCAACTTCATTTAATCAGATTTTGGATGGTAACTATATTGGCTTAGACTATGAATACAATCAGGATTATGCTGTTTATCAAAGAATACTCTATGACTTTGTGGAACACGCGTTTAAAAATAATTTGAGAGAAATAAGAATAGGAAGAACAGCCGAAGAGATAAAAAGTGGGGTAGGGGCTTTGCCTACTGAAATGAAGTTTTACGCAAAGCATAGAAATAAGGTGACAAATGCTATTCTTCGCCCTTTTGTTCAAAATCTTAAACCAAGTGAATTTAATCTTCGCCGGCCATTTAAGGCGAAATATTATAATGATTAATACTTAATTGTAGAGATGGACTCAATTACCCAAATTGTACTTGGTGCTGCAGTCGGCGAGATTGTTTTAGGAAAAAAAGTTGGTAATAAAGCGATGCTTTGGGGAGCTATTGCTGGCACAATTCCAGATTTGGATGTGTTTACCAAATTTTTTGTTGATGATTTGACAGCAAATGAGCTTCACAGAGGCATTTCCCATTCTTTGATTTTTAGTATTTTGTTTGCCCCAATTCTTGGATATTTTATCTCTTGGATTTATAGAAAAACTAGACAAGCAACAATGAATGATTGGGGTTGGTTGGCGTTCTGGGCATTGGTTACTCATCCATTGCTCGACTGTCATACCACTTGGGGAACTCAATTTCTTTGGCCGCTTCCATATAGAGTAGCATATAATAATATCTTTGTTGTAGATCCACTTTATACTTTACCTTTTCTAATCCTTTTAGCAATAGCCGCTTTCTATAAAAAGGACTCGATAATAAGAAGGAAGCTAAATTGGACAGGAATAGCAATAAGTAGCCTATATATGCTCTGGACCTTGGGTGTAAAGTGGTATGTGCATTCTAATTTTGCAGACAATTTACAGTCACAACATATTGACTATAATCGTATAACAACGGTTCCAACTCCTTTTAATAGTATTCTGTGGACTGCAACAGTAGATGCAGATTCACTTTATTTTATTGGTTCATATTCATTGCTAGATACGGATAAAAATATAACATTTAAGAGGGTAGATAATAATCACAAATTTCTGAACGACATACGCAATGAAGACGTTGTAAAGCGTCTACGTTTTTTGTCGAAAGATTGGTATGTAGTTCAAAAAGCAGACATAGGTTTTACGTATTACGATGCACGATTTGGGCCTTTTTTTAGTCAAGATTTGGAACCAAAGTATGTGTTTGGATATCATCTTTTTAAAGAAGGTAGTAATTGGAAGGTGAAACAAGCAGACAGACCAAAAGTGGAAATGAAAGAAGCTTTTGGTACATTATGGACACGAATGAAAGGGCAATAAAAAAGGCATCTTACGACGCCTAAAATATTGTTATTCAACATTATATGTTTATTGCCAAGCGCACAAAAGTCCGCCCATTAATGTTAGTGTTATTACCCAATAACCTACATTGATAAATATATATTTCCATCCTTTTTGTTCATATAATGCATTTGTACCAAGTATAGGAAATGCCAAAAATACTCCAGTTATAAATCCGTGCAATGCGCCATGTTTAAACGTTCTGTATTTGTCTTTTGTAGCTTCCGCAACCTGTTTAAATAACTCATTGGCGCTATCTTCAGCAAATAAAGAAGCAAGGCCATTCTGATGAATTACTATTGTTGATAAGATAGAAGCTAGCATAACCGATAGGAGATAGCTAACTCCAAAAATTACAATCATATTGCCTTGTCTGGCTTTTTCTTCGGTCATTCCGGTTACAGACATCCAAGCGGATCCAACAACTTTTTTGTGGTAATAGATAAATCCGACAATCATTGGAATTATTCCCGCTACTAATAGTGCTACTACGTTCATATTGTTAAATTATTTAATTTGGTTTACACGAAAGTATTGGTTTTTAAGATAAAACCTCTTTACATGCTAATAAAAGCCATGTAGCACAGTCGAAGTGCCATCAAAATAAGGATAACTCCCAAAGA
>JBEAPG010000166.1:0-5005 GCA_041164545.1 Bacteroidota bacterium | reverse complement strand
AATGGGTTTTGAATACATAGAAAGTGGACCATTGGTAAGAAGTAGCTACCACGCAGAGCAACATCTAAAAAAATAATGGATCCGCAATTTTACCGCGAGTATTACACGTTGGAGCGAAACCATTGGTGGTTTAAAGCTAGACTAAAAATCCTAGAATCGTTAGTAGAGAATAAAATAGCAAATACCAATTCCTCGCTTAAAATTTTGAATGTAGGTGTGGCAACTGGAGCAACTTCTGAAATGTTAAGTAAGTTTGGTGAAGTAACTTCATCTGAATACGACAAAGACTGTTGTGATTTTTTACTCGAAAAAACTGGAATAGAAGCTATAAATGCCTCGCTTACTGAGTTGCCATTTGAAGACAATTCGTTCGATTTGATTTGTGCTTTTGATGTGATTGAGCATATTGAAGATGACGCTTTGGCCGTAGCTGAAATGCATCGTGTGCTGAAACCAGGGGGATTTTATTTTGTCACCGTGCCAGCGTTCCAATTTTTGTGGAGCAATCACGATGTAGTAAACCACCACTTTAGACGCTATACCAAACCGCAACTTAATCAACTATTTACGGATAAGCAGTTTAAATTGGCAGATTCGAGCTACTTCAATTTTTGGTTATTCTTCCCTATTGCATCTGTTCGGTTTTTATTAAACTTACTTCCAAAAAAGAAAGGAACTGACACTTCTGGAAGTGATAATGAAGTACTTAGCTCATCTGGAATAATCAACCAACTCATGTACCGCATATTTCATACAGAAAAAGCATTGCTAAAATCGGGTATTCGTTTTCCATTTGGCGTGTCCATATTTTCAGTAGGTACTAAGTAATGAATGGCTAAACAAGATTTGAAATACAGCCTTGGTTTACTTGTTACTACCATCGCTTTCTATTTCGAATTAGCTTTCTTTATTTTCCCGACAAAATGGGACAACCTTTCTGCCTATTTTCCCTATAAATACACCGCCAGCCATTGGTGGCTAAACGGTCGTTTACCACTGTGGGATTTTTACCAAAACTTGGGCTACCCCATGCACGCCAATCCGCAAGGGTATGTTTGGTATCCGATAACCTGGCTATTTAGTTTGCCCTCAGAATACAATTTATACAGTTTAAACCTGGAATTGCTTTTTCATATTTGGGTGGCAGCGGTAGGAATGTACTTTTTTGCCAAACACCTAAACATAAGTGCATTCGTAGGCTTTTGCGTGGCCATGGCGTATAGTGCAAGTGGATATATGCTGGGCACTAGCCATATGATTGGCTTTACAATTGCAGCAGCTTGGCTTCCTTGGGTATTGCTATTCTATCGCAAAATTTTAGTAGAATCAAAGCTTAAAAACACCGTCGTGTTTGCCATAGTTACCTACTTTTTTATCACTGGGGCATACACCGCTTTTACTATTGTGTTGTTTTATATTTTGCTGATTTTATTCGGTTTAACGCTAATTTCACAAAAAAACAACCGAATTGAAATCATAAAAAGAATCGGAATTGCAGGAGTATTGATTTTGACACTCTGCTCCCCCTATTTATACAGCATTTACGATTCACTGCCTTACATAACCCGCTCTACAGCAGTCGTGTATAGCAACGAAGCGATGGGTGGCAATTTTACATGGCAATGCTTTCAGTCGCTGGTGGCTCCTTTTATAGTGAGCAGCAAAACCGGTTTTACAGGTGTTGACGTCAGTTTAGCGAACATTTACATTGGCATGCCATTTTTGGTATTCTTTCTGTTGTATTGGTTTAGTGTAAAATCCAGATATAAAGCTTTGTACGCATTTGCCATTGCCTTATTTTTTCTTTTGGCCCTTGGTATTCATACGCCCGTTCATTATTGGTTTTACAAAGCAATTCCAGGATTTTCACTATTTAGGCATCCCTATTTATTCAACCTATTTGCCCTTTTTCTTATGCTTGTTTTAGGTGCAAAAGCCTTGGATAAAATAGTAAAGGAGAATAACTTTAAACTGCTTTACTCCATATTTGGAATCGCATCTGTCCTGCTATTCGTAGGTGTAATAATTAGCTATTATAACGGGAATTGGCATAAATGGGTAGAGTTTAGAGATTTAATGTATCAACTAGCCGACCGTTCTACCCTAAATAATTACAGCCACGCTTTTATCAATTGGCTTTTGGTGTTGCCTTTGGTAATTGCATTAACGCTATATAGCAGAAAAAGTATTTCAAAGAATGCCATTGGGCTTATTCTATTTCTAGATCTTTTATTTTGCGTTCAGCTAAATGCACCAAAGAATATGTTTTACAACACTTCTTTTGGTGAATTTAAAACTTATCTAACTCAAAATCATAACGATGCACTTACCAATCAAGCCATTAATACATCGCTAGCTTCGCTGCAAAACGACTCTATAAAAGCGGCTATTGGTTTTTGGGTAAACCTAAATACGTATCAACGCACCACAGGTATAAACGGCTATAATCCTTTCGTTTTTACTGATTTTAAGAAGCTTCAACAACGCCCAAACTATCCTAAACTACTGCAAAAAGGCTTGATTTTCGCCCCTGATTCTTTTTCATTTACCCAAGAAAACTGCTATTCTATTTTAGAAAACACACCTTCTAAAACGCAAATTCAACCTATGTTAAGTAACCTAAAACTGGACTATAACAGTTTGCAATTTGAAGTAAACACAACAGAACCATGTCGCATTTTTATCAATCAAAACTTTCACCACAATTGGAAAGCTATGGCAAACGGCATGCCGCTGATAATTGACAAAGCGAATGTAGGATTGATGAGCGTGGAGGTGCCTAAAGGAGATGCTGTTGTGATGTTTAACTATGCAAATAGCTTGATTAAAATAATGCACTACCTGTCGGTTTTCACTCTAGTTAGTTTGCTAGGGTTTATAAGTTGGATAAATATCAAGGTGTTTGAGACTTGAAATACTTAAAACCTGTGTTGTATTACTCTTCTGACGTGGGACTGTTAAGCCTTTCTTTTATCACTCTTCGTAGTAATAAGAGTAATCTATGCCTTTCATAAACATTTATCGGTCGTTAATTTTATTGGTCAGTGCTCTTTTTATCAGTTGAGCCAAAACACTGTAATCAACCGTACTTATAATCATTGCGTTCATATAACTTTCTTTGCTAATTTTACTCCAGTCCACACATTTTTTAAGTTCTTTTTTAAGCATCAAATCGAGCCAAATTCTTGTGCTTCTGCCATTGCCTTCCATAAAAGGATGTGCTTTGTTCATAGCAGCATACTTCTGAATAATCTATTCAAAGGTAATTTGTGGCATGGCATTTATTTGCTGTAAAGTGACTTTTAAATGCTGTGCATAAACAAACGAATACCCTCCTTTTGAAATGCTTTTTTCCCTGATTTGTCCTGCAAAATCATACAGACCTCCCAATAAGTAAGCATGAATTTGTTGCAAGCCTTTGGTTGTATCAATCTCAAATTGATGGATCAGATTACTCTCAAACAGGGTATACGCCTTTTTTTTGCTTTGTCCGTCAATACTGGTATCGCTGTACAAGAACCAATCCAAAAACTTTGCTGCCTTGTTATTAGGAAAATTTTTAGATAACTCCAAAATCCCATCGCTATCCAGCATATCTGTTTTGTACTTTTTGCCGTCTGCCGCAGTTAGTTTCAGTTGGGTAGTGGCACTAACCAACTGATTATTTTCTTTTTTGAATTTGGCTTTCAGGTATTTCCAGTAGTTGCGGGTTTTAGCATAATCGGGTTCCTCGTTTAGCACACCCACAATATCCAACACACTAAACCACCATTTAAAACTGTCATCATCCCAAACAGCACGAAGCTCTTGGTCTTCAAAAAAACGAATTGATATTTTTAATCGTTCATTCACTTCAATGAACCGTGGTTCTTCTTTACTATATTAATACTTGTCGTCATTGTTTTAAAATCTTTATTCTCATTATTCTAGCATTGTACAGACAATCTTTACAAGATGGATATTCTACTTTAGCGATTGTAATTTAATTGCTGTAAAGTGGTGTACAAATATCTTTGTAAAGTACTTAACTTTATTGCATCCACTTTCAAAACTATACTATTTGAATCAGATTTTTTTTAAAACAACTCTGAGGAGAACTCAAGTCTAACGTCTCCCGCTGATAAAAGGGGACGTTGATGGACTTGGATAACTAAATGTATTCCTGATAGTCGGTCAATAGAAAATGTGCTTATTTTCGTATATTATGAGTCGCCAAGTGTCAAAGGTATTAATTTGTTATCACCATCCTTCCGCCGAAGCGGAACAAGTACTGCGAGAGATGTTGATGGAGTTGTATCCGATAAAGCAAACTATTTTTTAATGGAAGAAGCTGCAATTGCAGGTTTTGTAAACGCCGTACCCGATTTGTACAACGGAAACATAAGCAGAATGGTAACAGCCCTAGGCAAGCTTAATACTACAACCATAGGCAAAGCCTATGAGTACGACCAACTAAACCGAATAAGCAAATCGCACACATACACCAACTACAGTACAAGCTTAAACAAATGGCTCACTGGCAGCTCTACCACAGATTACTACAGTGCCTATAATTACGATGCTAATGGAAATATACTTAACTTTCAACGCAATGCCCAAAGCGGCACAGCAATGGATAGGCTAAAGTATAATTATATAGCAGGCACAAACCAACTGCACTATGTAGATGATTCTGCATCGGCCAGCACCTTTGATTACGATATAGACGACCAAGCTACAGGCAATTATACCTACGACAAAATAGGCAACCTAACCAGCGATGTAGCCGAAGAAATAGAAACCATAGAGTGGACAGTATATGGCAAAATAAAAAGCATAACCCGCACCAGCAGTAGCACCAAACCAAACTTAGCTTTTGAGTATAGCCCAGATGGCCACAGAGTAGCCAAACACGTAACCAATAGCCAAAACCAAACCACCAGCACGTGGTATATGCGAGATGCAAGTGGCAACATACTTGCCACCTGCACCCGCACTTGGGAAATGGCCATAAATTATGCAAACG
>JBEAPG010000165.1:0-5017 GCA_041164545.1 Bacteroidota bacterium | reverse complement strand
TAGAATGCTATACGTAAATACTCCATTTTGTAAATCACCTCTTTCTTGAGCAAACTGCGTTCCGCCCGAAGCGGAGATAATAGTTGCTCCTGTCCCTTTGTTTATGTTTGCAAACAACTCCTGCATTAATTCAAAACTGTTTTTCATTCCTAAAGAAGGTTTGTATTCATATTGTATATTGACTCCTTTTACCCCCTCAGTTGTACTTAATTTAGCAATGGCAATCAATTCGTCCTTATCCACTTCTCCGCTGTGACACGCATCTATTAACATAAGTTTTCGACGGGCAGGAATGCTGTCTAACAACCACTCTAAATCTTCATAAGGCAAGCCTTTGTCTGCTGGATTTTTAAAATCCACTGCGTGAGTTGCTAAATAATAATCGTAGTTAGCACTCAACAATCCATGTCCCGAAAAAGAAATAATTACTTTATCATTTACGGTAGTTTGCGATAACTTTTGCTTAAGTTGGAGCACTTGTTCGTGGCTCACGTCCTGATTAAACAAGGTATCTATCGATATCTGTTCCCCATATTTTTCTTTTAATTGCACGCATAAATCGCGTATATCTTTTACGGAATAAGAAAGATTATGTCCAGGATCCGCATACTTATCTACCCCAATGCCAATAAAGTAGAGTTTTTCAGGCATTGCTTCTCTAGGTTTATACGTAATTTCTACGGATTCTTTGTAAGATGCGGCACCCGCTTCATTCAGACAAGAAACTTGAATTTTGTTCAAACCATTATTTAGCACAATCTTTTCTGTTATTTCAAACTTATGGCATTGCAAATCTTTTAAACTCTTTCCTTTCATACCATAAAGAGGCACCTCATTAATCCAGATATTGTATCGGTCTAGCTTTTCCTTAGTGTCATTAAAGTGCAGTTCAATATCGATGTTTTGCTGCTCAATAATAGGCATGTATTCAAAGTTTTCTATTTTGGCTTCTGGGATATGAAAGTCGCTACTCAAATCCTCTTGCTCAAAACCCATTTTTTTAAGGCGTTTAAGATAAGCTTTTCGATAGGCTTCTATAAGCTCTGGATCGGCATACCCAAGACGTTCAAGCACAATGTCAGGTCGGTTATATTTTAAATCAAATTGCTCAAAAGTATATCGCTTTCCCTTGTAAAGAAATGCAATTATATTCTTGACCTCCTTGGTACTGTAATAATAATTATCTTCTGTAAAAAAAACAGGAACGCCATCTAAAGACACTATTAACTTTACCTTCCTATTTTCTTTTAGCGACTGGTTTCCATTCCAAAACAAAATTTCTTTGTTAAGTGCAGAAATATTGTACATCTTAATATCTCTCGAAATATCAAGATACGTTACTTTATTGTTGTAAGCAGCTTTTATCTCATAGTTATAGATAGACGCATCCAAATCAAAGAAACGGTTATCGTAAAAGAAATCTACATCCACCGTAACTGGCGTCAGTTTTTCTTTAACAATGGTGTATTTTCCTGTTAGCGGATCAACATAGTAATCATAATAGAAATAAAAGTACTGACTCCAGTTTGCATATTGGGTATAGTTCTCAAAAAATCTCTGGTACTCAGAATCAGATATTTCATTTTTAACTAGTGAATCTGCAACATACCAACCCAGATTGAATTTTCTATCTCTCTTAAATGTCTTTATATCACTAAACTTACCCGTAGATAGATTGATATACGATGCAGAAATAGGCTTCTTGCTTTCTGCTCCTCCGTATTGCATGGCTAAGTAATTGTAACCCTGATAACTATTAACAATTGTATTCAAAGTGTATTTACCCGAGTTGCATAATACCGTGTCACTTTTGAAATCGTACCACATAATATGTGCGTATTTTTGCTTTTTGATAGGCAAACTGGTTACTAAAACATCCTGGTTCAGCAGTAAAAACTCATTTTTATTTCGAGAATGAATTCTCCTAGATTTCCACACAATCTTCTCTGCTTGCACATCGTAAACTTGAATCCTTCTCCGCTTGATAAATGCTATTTGCTTTTTGTCGATACTTATGGAGACTCTACCTTGATAATTTCTATCAAACAAGTATCGTTTTAACCAAAGTGCATTAATCACTACCGAATCATTGTCCTCCTCTTTGCCGAAAATAAAGAGCCGACTTCCTGA
The DNA here is from genome assembly GCA_041164545.1 of Bacteroidota bacterium. GTDB lineage: Bacteria > Bacteroidota > Bacteroidia > NS11-12g > UBA9320 > UBA9320. The sequence goes on along the minus strand of JBEAPG010000165.1, from coordinate 2,887 downwards.
AGTATCCTCTACAAGAAGATTTGCTCGGTCTTGTATAGTATTTCCATCGGCAATGCTTTCTTCTTGGTCGTTTTTGCAATCACTAAAAAAATTATCAAGTACTTCATCGGTTGCAATTCCTCCATCGAAGTATAGATTAAAGTTTTCATCCAAAAGTGAATCATTGCTAAAAATAATTCCTGAAAAAATAAAAGCTCGTGAATTGTTGTCGAATATTGAATAAACAATATAATGATCCAATACATTCTTTTTGTATGATATTGAATATTCCTCTCCAATATAGCTCCTGTTAGGTTTTGTAAAATAAGGATGCGGTAAGATGAGTTGTATATTTTCTTGCTGAAGCTGTGCAATGCCCGAAAAATTGCACATAAGAAATGAAAAGGCCAAAAGCTGTTTTATCATTACTACAGATTATTTATAAACTCGAATGTATGTTGATTTGTAATCGAAAAGCAGATAAGCAAGGCCCGCTTGAATACAAAAAAATGAATTTTTATATCCCTTTTCAGGCAAGTCGGGTTTCCATCGCGTTTTTGAGATATCCCAGGAACCCTCCATTATTGTATTCAATACTACTCTTCGGTAAACAAACCGGGGATTCAAACGCAAGCAGAGCGAAAAATTTGGATTAAGCGTGGTTTTGCCTGCTGATGTATAGTACATTCTACCATAGCTCCAACCAAAAGAAAGAGGCAAGTCAATGTCTTTAACATACAACAAATTGGCTCCAGTAAATAAACTGACTTGATAGCCAGTAAAGGTTGCACTGATTGAATCAGACAACGTTGTTGGTTTAAAATATTTAACACTTATTGTGTAATCATCTATATGATTTGAAGGCCCACCAAACTCAATGAAGAAAAAAGGGATTGGATTGCTCCAAGGCGGACTTGTAGTATTCAACGATTCAATAAAAGCATTGTTTTTTATAAATGCACTGCCATATCCCACAGACATGGCCCGCCACGTATGGTCATACCTTCTAACATATTTGGCTGAATCTGCTCTTTTTAGCGACCATTTCTCTTGGATTGAATCATGTTCATAAAAATCATAAGCTTCGTACTTCACCTCCTCCACGGTTCTCCCTTTATAATCTATAATGCCGTATTTTTCAGCCACTTCCACTACAAAAAGTCCATCTCCTATGTACTCAATATTATCGTATATGTATTTTGTAATCTTATTCGATTCCTTGTCTACCAAACATACTTTCCCTTCATTGTTTGACGAAGCATAGTCATAAGCTCCATCTTGGGCAATTGAATAAATACTGCTGATCATTAATAGATAAATAGAAATAAAATGAAGGCTTTTAATAAACGGCATGGCCACAAAATTATAAATTGTTTTTAGACGACATTATCTACTAATTCTTCCTAAATTTTGTAAAACCAGGGAATAGCAATCTTACAAGAAGTTGTATTAAGAGAATAGAAACAAGCCCATTATATAAATTAAAAACATCCTTACCAATTCCATCTATTCTATCGGGTTGAGCTGTGCTATGGGATTGTTAAGTTTAGTTGCTGATCTAAAACCGTAATCTACTTCCTCCTCCACTCCCAAGGAGCAATCGGATTGGGCTCACTACGGGATAGAATAAAAGGGAATTCACAAATGTGGATTCCCTTTTTTATTTGATAGTCATTCAGATTTAATCGAAAAAATAAATCATAGGTCCAAGGTAATTCTACTTTGGTAGAATTTCTATCAATCAAATCAATTCTGTACATTTGATATAAACCAATCCCTATGCTTTACCTTAAATCAATCTTTATTCCTCAAAAAATAACCGTATCTCAATCCTTGCTTAGAGCACTAATTCTGATATGTATGGGTCCCCTTCTCTATCAAAACTGTAATGCTCAAAATACCCAAGCTATAAACCAAGCTATAGTCCTTGACCTATCGTTTGCAGACCCACTTGTTATCTCTCCTAAGTATGTAGACTCTAAGTCAGTGCAAACCATTCAAATACGAAATATAAATCCGTACTTATATAGTGTAAACATTCTCGAAATTCAGAGGTATGTCGTTTATGATGATGAACCTATAAGCGAGGCGCCTTTTGACATATTTTCAAGTATTAAAAAGTTTGAAATTGAAGATATTCCCTTTTTTCAAATAGCTACTGGTGATGTTGAAAAACGCCAAGTAGATGAACGCATTGTAAATGTAGATAACAAGATAAATCTAGTAAAAGACAGCATAATGCGTCTGGAGCGATTAATCTAGGAAAAGTATACAGATCTTAACAACTACTTAGAACATCTCACCTCCCAAATCAATGAAGACCATTCCCTATCCTTTTTGCAAAAAGATTCGGCCCTGAAATTACTACAAAACGACTATGTATATAAAGAGGATGCTAAACTAAAAGGATTAAATGATTCTATTGATGACTTAAAAAGAAGGCTGCGCTCTAAAAAAAAGTGAGGCTAAACAACTTGAGCTTCAAAAAATTAATCTAGTTATAGCCATAGGTAGTGAAGACGATAAAATAGCGACTATTCACGATGCGGTGGCAGATTATAATAATAAACTGTCTGAGCTGCGCAAACTTAGTATGCTGCATAAAGAACTGAGACTTCTTCTTTTCTCTACACAATCGTACTTAGAAATTAATAGACGGAGAAATAAGCTTTTGAATAACTACATCGGCGATTCCACATCGAACATGCTGTACTCGTTTTGCCTCAACCAAATAAATCAGCTTAACGAAATATATGCTACGATTCTAAATTTGAATAACAGCCTTAAAAACTCCAATCGAAATGCAGGAACCATATACACAATAGAGAATTACCATAAAAAAATCTGCTATACATAATTATAACTGTAATTACCAGCTACAGCAACTGTTAACCTATCAAATAGATTT
>JBEAPG010000164.1:0-5078 GCA_041164545.1 Bacteroidota bacterium | reverse complement strand
CGAAGTGCTGAGTGGAAAATTCAAACATTTCCGTGTCTACAATAGCCTCCATTTGATGGATTAAACCAACTGGAACTTCAAATATATCTCCCTTGTCCAAAATAATAGTCTCTGCCTTGTCGATGTTATCTGTCATTCCATAGGTCACCTTCAATTTACCTTCTTGAATATAAAAAGTTTCATGTTTTAGCTTGTGGTAATGCCAAGAACACTTTTTCCCTTTTATAAAAAAAAGGATTTTGCCACAATACTTATTGTTGTTAACAATCCATTTTTCATATCCCCAACCCTTGGGGACATACCTCTCTAGACTTTTATATCCCATGTTTATAAGTATCTACCAAGAGTTGTATTGCAACAAGTCTTTTTTTAAATTCTGGTTCAGAAAAATTCTCTTCTCTCATTTCTTTCCAATGAAAAAATTTACCACCTCTTTTTTCCCAAGGTAGCTTGTGCCGTTCATCATCATCAATTAAAAAGTTATTAGAAGATGAGCAAACAAACTTATCTTTAGAAGTAATAACCAAATTGTCTTGGTAGGCTGGAAAATATTGTTTAATCCACTCAATTTTACCACCAAAGCAAGAATGATTAGGCCTTCCTTTAGTCAAAAAGTATAAGTCGCCCATTTCAGAAACTTTATTTACTAGTTCTTTGCTCCAAGCAAATGGCTTTAAAGACCTCCAAAATAAATAGTTTTCCATTAGGATATCTATTTCTTTGCTATGTTCCTCAGTCAAACGATCTCTTAGCTCGTCAATGTTATTGCCATCAGCACTAATATCAAGATAATTTATTATAGGATCTGTCCAATTTACAACAACAGAATCCATATCTAAAAATATAATTGGCTTCATTTAAGACTCCTTTACGAATAATCCATCAACCATTTTACCCTTGCGGTCTTTAATCTCGTTGTAAGCTGCTTCTAAGCAATCTTCAACCTTTAATCCTACCATTTCTGCGAGAAGAATGATTGTAACAATCATGTCTCCAATACCATCTTGAACTTCTACCAGTGTTGATGATCTACTTATTTGATTATCATACTTAGACATAGACTCTAGACTTTTTAACGCCTCAAGTGTTTCGTCAAGTTCCTCTTGGGTTTTACCTATTTGCTTGATTGCATTTGAATTTTCAAAGATATTTCTATCCTTAGCCCATTGAATTACCAATTTTTCTAGCGTTTCATAACTCATATGCATATTATATGGATATAAGAATATTTTCAAATAAAAAAGCGCAATCACCACTTAGTGATGATCACGCTATCAGAGATATACTCTGGGGGTATTTTTACTTCTTTAGCTTTTCGATTGACTCTTCAGCCTTGTCGATAAGTTTTTCTACCTTAGCAGCATTATTTCTAAAAACTAAGGCTCCAACTATAAAGCCAACGATTGCTCCAATAATAATTTCCATATGTTTTATTTTGTCTTTTTAATATTTTGTTTAGTAGATTTCGTAGTAGTTTGATTACTAACTTTCTTTGTAGCTTTCTTTGTAGCTTTCTTTGTAGCTTTCTTCTTAGGAGTTTTTACCTCTGATGAAAAGGATTTTAAATTTGAAGGCAAAATTAATTTTAAAACCTTAATAAAAAAAAGGGTAAAAATGAATGCCAGCAAAATGTGTCCAACTTCTATATTCATATATGTATATATATTATATTACACCAAATTTTCCAAGTTTTTTTCGGGAAACAGATGTTCTCTATATTCTTCCTCATCTATGTTATAAAATGCACAAGCTTCTGTTAGGTTTTCAAAATAATTCCAACCATCATGCGGAAAACTAAACTCATGCTTATTTTCAAGGGTGAGCTTCCAATCTTTGTTAATTAATGTTCGGCCAAAAACGAGTTGACTCCTCTTTGCGCCTATTTCATATTTATAAAATCCTTGTTCTTCCATAATATTATGTTGCTACTGTCCAACCTTTATCAGTTGCTATTTGTATATCTGCTGCTGATAGATCAGAAGTATATGAATTATTTGTTAATGTTATTGTTTTTACACTCGTTGTTGTGACTAAATGATTAAAAATATTTACCATAGCATCTCTATTTAATGGGCAGTATATCAAACTCACTGTTTGACTAAATCCTCTTTCATCTGATCCATCTTCTGCGCCAGGAAAATCTATTCGTGCTAAATTTCGACATAGATCAAATAAATTACTATAATCACCAGCATCATTAGCATATGAAAAATCTATACCACTTATATATTGTAAAGAAAAGCAATTTAAAAAACATCTAAAGTATTCTCCATCAGATGGGCCAGTAGTCATACCCACAAATTTGATTTGAATCAATGAAGAACAGCCGTAAAAGGTTTGATAAAAAGCATTAGTTCCACTAACCGCAGTAACATGCATAGGAGGTATCCTTTGTAAGTTATAACAGCCTTCAAATGCGCTTCTAACACTTGTACAATTAGTAAAATCTAAATATGTATATTGATCATCGAATCTTTCTATTTTTTCATTAAACGCAAACATGAGTTGGGCATTGTTGCATTGTGTAAATTGCCCAATATAAGGAAAGGTTTCTATTTTGTCCCACCCTGCAAATGCTCCAAGCATAGAAAAATTACTAGTTCTAACTATATCATCGAGCCAATTTGAATTAACACTCGAAAAGTCTTCACACGCTGGTAAATTATAAAATGTTTGATATGGACCGAGACTGTTCGTTCCACTTAAATCGAAGCCCTTTGGAATTGATCTTAAATTGATACAATTATAAAACATAAGTCTAATATCAATCTCACCATAGCCTACACCTCTCATACCCAAATAAGGAATATATCTTAATGATCTACATTCGTAAAACACACTATAAAAACTATAACAATTTTCTAAAATCGAATCTCCAAATAAATTTTGAGGCAAATATCTTAAATTATAACACTGTCGAAATGTTTCATGTAATCTACTAGGATTCTTAAACCAATATTTTTCATCACTGCCAAAATCATCTGGCAATTTTTGAAGAGCAAAGCACCCCAAAAATGCTCTAATATAATCCCTCGTGCCTGAATTATAAACATAAGGAACAAATGGTATAGAACGAAGTGCCGAACAACCCATATATAATTGTTGTGGTGTAGTGCAACGATTGCTAGAAGTATTTCTAACTTCTATTTGTTCGCACATTTTCATATATCTACCATAGTTCAATGTTATTACTGTGGCATTTGAGGTCGAAACAAATAAATCTAAGATATTTGGGCCGTTTCTATATACAACAGTGTTATTGGAGTAAGTTGTATAAGGCCCATCAACATTGAAATTTATCTGACCTGTGCTACCTCCAAATTTCGCTGATCCAGTCAGTGTAACTTCAAATTTTGCTTGTTTATATCCTCTGAATAGTGTGGCTTTTTGTGTAGATGTATCACTTGTAATATCATCATAATTATAAACGTGATAATGAGTTACATTAGAAGAAACTGTTTCAACATTACCATCGCCCCAATCAACCGTAAATGATGAAGCGTCATCTGTGTCCAAATTAAATGCAACATAATTACGAGTTTCACCACCTTCGCTATTTGGGAATACGGCGACAAGACCAATGATTTTCTCTGGAGTTCCTTCAGGCTTATTTAAGTCTAACCACTCTGTTGGTCGATTCCATTCGGTATATCTTGCCCATTCCCATTCTACAGGTTTTGCTACTGGTGGGACATTTCCTGGTGATAATGATGGTAAAAAACTCATGTTAAGAAATATTTCCTCCTAAGAATGCGTAGTCAGAAGTTTTATAAAGTACTTGTGCTTGACCAAAGATACCTGCAATCTGATTTGCGTTACCAAATGAATTTAATCCAGATAGTCCTGTTCCAGATTGGAATGTAACGGTATTTGCAGTTTCGGCAATAAAAGATGTGGTGTGTCCAGCAGATAAAGCAGGAATCGTAATTGTGATTGCGGCGGTATTTTGAAGAAGGATTGTTGCACCTTTGTGTGAATCAGATAGTGTGAAATCTCCAGTTTCCACAATGAAACTGTTGTCTGATAAACTTATTTTATCAACTGTAAGTGTGCCGTCAATATTAGCATCACCACTTACATCAAGTTTTACTGATGGTGTATCTGTTCCTATGCCAACATTACCATTAGCGAGAATGGACATATACATTTTATTAAAGGTTTCACCTCTAAATGTAAATGCTTTTCTATTTTGTAAGTTGGAAATAGTTCCGTTAAGAGGACTGGCTGCATTTGTAGTCCTTGCTGCCATAAAATCAACAACACCATAATTTGATGAGTCTGACCCATCTGCTGTTGAATCTAAAAAGCCAGCAAAACCCAATCCCCATAGTCCCGCTTGTTCGGTATAACCACCAAATACTGGCGCAAAGTTTCCATTACCAATGGTTCCGTTGTTAATAAAGAATTTTTCATTGTTACTTGTTCCTGCAACAGTAGCAATCATTAATGTTTCCCTAACACCATCCTCATTTGCTTTTGTAATAACCAAGGGGGTGTCCGAACTAGATGAAGCTATATCTAATGTTGCAGATGGTGTATCTGTTCCTATGCCAACATTACCATCAATTATTATATTAGATGAAAAGGTTTTGTTTGCGCTGATTGTTTGCTCAGTATCTAAAGTGACATAACGTGAATCACCTATTTCAGAAACTGATTTATTTTCCCACACTTGATCAGCACTATTCCATGCCAATAATTCTTTATCCTGCAAATTGGTATAACGAACATCATGTATCTCATCTAAATGGTATCCATGCTCTGCACGAACCATAAGAGTAACATTAGATTGGTTCGGTGCCTTTAAAACCATAGCAACTGGAATACGTCTATTGGGAGCCAATGGTTTAATAGTCGTAAGAGTACCAGCAACATTTGGTGAAACCCAAAGAACATTACCAAATTCCCAATCACTAGTATCGGCTGGATCCTTAATGCCATTATTAGTACCAAATGCCCTGCCATCAACTTGTCTTACTTTACCGAAAGTAGTGACAAATCCAATTTGATTTTCGACCATATCTTCGGTTGCAATACCAATAAAATATAGCTCATCAACTCCAGATTCATACGATGCG
>JBEAPG010000163.1:0-5086 GCA_041164545.1 Bacteroidota bacterium | reverse complement strand
GTGCAGCGTAACACAAGATATTGCTGCTATTAACAACCAAGAAGTCACCATTTTCTATCAAAATACAAGTGCCAATAGAATCACCTATTTAGAATAATATACAAATGCAACTATGCAAAAAACAATCCTATCTATATTACTATTTTTACTCGTGACATCTGCTAGTTCTGCACAGGAATTTCAACTATTTACTTCGTACGAAGATTTAGAAATCGGTGCAGAATTGCATCTATTTGCCACAGACGTAAAGCTTAGAAAAGAGCCCAATACCACATCGGAAGTATTAAAAACACTGGCTATTGGTAGCCAAGTAAAAATTCTTGCAAAAACGGAGGAAACAATGCTGTACCAAGGTGAGACGGCACACTGGTATAAAGTAAAATATGAGGATTTAACGGGTTATGTGTTGCGGAGTTTAATTGCTATACATTATGAGCAAATGGGTAGCAATCAGTTTTTGTTTAATACTTCTCAAGCTGCTAAAAACTCGTATGTGCACGTAAGAATACTAAATGATGAGAACCGTTTAATAGACAAAAAGTACGCTATTAATACCAGTGCTTTTCAAATAACAATAGATGGTTCTAAAGGCCTAGATGGAGTGCAGGAAATAATTTTTATAGATTATTATGCTGATGCTTGCGGTATAGATGGTGGTGGAATTTATCTTTTTTATGATGGACAAAATCTAATAAAAGCAGCTGAAATACAGCAAGTTGCTGATGGAGGGGTATTTTGGTACTCTGAAGAAATTACTTTTCCTGATGAGGATGAAACCTTGAAAAATAAAATACGCTATACCCGCGATGCTGGTGAATTGGTGGACGAAGAAACCAACCAAATAGAAAGTTCTGTTTTTAGTCGCGAATACGAATGGATAGGCAGTGGTTGGAATCCTCCGTTGGATCAGGAGTAGTTTCAAATGCCTTAAATTTGAAATGCATCTATGACAAAAATATTTGTATTCCTTCTTTCTAGCTTCATTAGCCTTTCTTGTTTCAGCCAAATTTCTGGCAGTTTTAAAAATTTCAATCCACAAAAACACAGCGATATTGAGATTTCGGTGTTTTATAATTCCTATACCTCTAAAGGTCAGGAGGAGCTTAAAATAAAGCCTGATAATTTGGGTAATTTTTCCATTACCTTACCAATAGATGCACAAAAGCAAATTGTGTATTGCAAAATTCCAGGCTATTTTAATGGCTCTTTGGTTGTGGACCAAGGCATTGAACTAACTTTTGACGCCTATCAAAAGAAAGACGTACATTTTGCACAAAAAAAGTATTCTATCTTTAGCGGGCCAGATGCAGCAGTGACTTCCTATATCAATCATGCATTTAGGATAAAAAGCAATTCGTTTCATACCAAAAGGGCAGATTTAGTTTTTAGGTCAAAAGATACGCTCCCAGATAGACTTTCACAATTGAATGCTATTTATGATGAACAATACGAACGAGTAAGTAAGTTTATTAAGAAGCACCCTTCGGAATATGGCCAAGTTGTGCTTGATCAACTCAAATTTAATTACAATTCGGACCTTCTTACTATATATCGTTCTCAACCTTTGCCCAATAGCGAACCAATTGCGTTGGATAATTTCAGACCAAAATATAGCACCAACTATACGTATACCAGTTATTCCTATCTGTACTACAACCTTTTTTATGGAAATAAAACTGCATACAGCGAGCGAACAAAAAGCGTTATTAAAGGTAAAATTGATTCGTCACAACTAGCACATTTCAAGTCTTTTATGAAAGAATATGATAACCGGCAGGTAAGAAAAGAATATGATAAAACGATATATGCAGAAGGTAACAAAAACTATCTTGATGTATACCATTTCGCGATTACTGAAGCACATACCAAGGCTTTTACCGATACCATTCAGCAAGTAATGCATTTAATTTAGATAACTTGATTTTAGCAGGAATACCAGACAATAGCGACGATCGAAGCATCTATTTTAAACATACCAAGCCCCTTGTAAAAGCAGAATGGGTATTGGAATTAATGCAAGAAATTGAGCAAAAAGATGAAGAGCGACTCAACCAAATACTGAATATGGTTGTAGATACCGAAGAAGTATTGCCGCTTGGCGAACCTGTTGGGTGTAATACAAAAGTTCAGATGTATGAGGCAACTCAGGATACGTTGAGCGAGCTATTATCAGCTATTCAAAACCATTTCCTAGGAAAAATGGTACTCTTAGATATTTGGGGGACGTGGTGTGGACCCTGTGTAAATGATATAAAAAGGAGCAAAGCCAAAATTGATGAGCTAAAGGCTAACAACATAGAAGTGGTTTATTTATGCGAAGGCAATGGCAGTAAAATAGCTACTTGGCAAGAAAAAGTGTTGGATTACGATATGAAAGGCTTGCAGTTTTTTTTATCACCCAAACTCACCAATCAATTCCTTACGCGGTTTGAAATTAAAGGATATCCGAGCCACGTAATTGTGGATGCAAATGGAAATTTTCAGTTGGATGATAATCACTTTATTGAAAATCTAAAAGTAGCTGATATTTTGAAAATGTGATTTTAAACCTTGAAGATACGCCCTAACGATGAATTTTTGTCTCTCGCTTTGCTTTTTACTCTTCAGTTTATTCGCTCTCGGACAATCAAAAATTATCCAAGTACACGAAGCAAAATGGCAGATTGAATTACCCCTATTAGATTCCTTTTCTGCAAATCAAATAGATTCTATGATGAGTAGAACGGAGCAAAAGTTGAATGCAACTTATGATGCCTCTTATGATTTAACTTCCAATGTAACCACTTACTTTATGATAAAAGGAGAAGGGTTTAATATGTTTAATTGCCAAGTAAGTACTTATGATTCCTCAGAACATGATAGTTGGGATTCTTCCTATATAAACACTGTCTTACTTATGGAAGATCTGATTAAAAAACAAGCTCCATTTATTGAATTGTTAGACTCAAAGTCCGAGACCCTATTAATTGATAATGTGGAATTTAAGAAATTTGATATTCAAACCAAATACCCTAACAATATTACTCTAAATGTGATTTGGCTCTGTGCTAATTTTGGAGCTTACGACTTGAGCATTAATATTTCTTACACTGACGAAACTTGGAGAGATTTCTGTCTTGACTTGATACCAAAATCCCAATTTATAGACTAAGCTAAGTTGGACTAACAGATTATCGCTGATTGAGAAATGAGTTGTATCTATTTCCTACTCCAATAAATCACTCTCCCAAATATCCTGCGGAGAAATCATAAGCTCATTTTCAGGGATTTCAGCTCCATATCTGAGTTTTAGTTGCTCTTTCACTAATTTACTGTTCAAGTTGTAGTCTTTTAGCGGTTTTCTTTTACCCAATTCTATGCCCGCTCCGCGTTGATATATTTTCCAAACCAATTCGCTGCAATACAGTTTATCATCTCCCCAACCGAATTGTATATCGTAATTTTTACCAATAAATGATTTGCCTACGTCTATCATTTTCGCTAACTTGCCTCCAGATAATTCTTCATAGTTCTTCAATCGTTTAGCCTCGAATTTGCCTCCCCCGTTTGCTATCCATTTTTCTATCGGTATCATCCTTACGGGTTGTACCGCTTCCAGCACCATCCACTGCCCATTTTCTCCCTGAAATACAATACCACAGTGGCTAAATTTGGAATTTGTTGCCAGTTTTATGGCTTGGCTTTGGCTGGATTCCGAATCTTGAAAAACGATGTCGCCGTTTTGCCAAAAGGTCTTTTTTGAATCGGATGTACCTTGTGAGCTAAAGGCAAACAGTGCTAGCAATACTGCACTAATAAGAATATACGCATGCTTCATTTGCATATAAACGAGTGTTTTTAGGCTAAATTGCCTTAGACAAACAAAGCAGACTTTCTAAGCAAACAACCATTATTTTTTAACCACTCTTACCACTGCTTTTCTTTGGTCGGACATTACTTCGATATAATAAACGCCTGCTTCTCCAGGTATGTTGAATTGCAATAAGTTGGAGTCACTAAACGATGTTTTTAAGACTTCTTGGCTTAGCTGATTTCTGACTATTAAACCGACGGAACTGTAGCTAATTCCTAAGTCTATGTTTATTTCACCCATCGTCGGATTTGGGTAGACTACAACAGTATTTACAAAATGAGAATCAATGTTTCCACTGATTGTACTTTTGCCAAATATATAGGCGGATCAAGCATTTGCCAGAGTACTGCCCCCTGTATCATCTTCATCTTCTTTTATGGCCCCAACTATTGCATATTCCTCCGAAATGGCAACCGCAGTGCCAAATTGACTACCAATACTTCTATCTGAAGCTACAATCTTTTGAACCACAGTCCAAGCTCCTCCATTATTCTTAAAAATATAAGCTGAGCCTGCCTTTTCTCGGAAATTTCCTCCAATTGCATCTTCAGTGTCAGAAACAGCACTAACTATTGCATAATCTCCTGAAATGGCAACCGAAACGCCAAATAAATCTCCAGCATCTCGGTCGGAAGCAACTGCCTTAATTACCTCATCCCAATTTTGAGCATTAGTTGATAAAAATGAAAACAAGCATATCGCAACATAAACAAAGCTTTTGGTTCGCATACCACAAATAACGCAATTAAACTTTCTAATATTGCAGCGTGCAATCTTCACTTTTTCTGGTTCCCAATTTTATAGGCGAGTTTTCTAAGGAATATTTACCGCAACGAACGCTTGATGCCGTTTACAAAATCACCCATTTTATTGTGGAGCGTGAAAAGACCTCACGAGCTTTTTTAAAAGCCATAGAGCACCCCGCTAGTCAAGATGATTTTGTATTTGTGGAGTTAGACAAACACAACGATTACGCTGGTTTTAAGGCTTTTTTTAATCGATATATCGACACACATTCCATTGGCGTGCTGTCTGAAGCAGGTTTGCCAGCTATAGCCGACCCGGGCAGCGAAGTGGTAAAATATGCTCATCAAAAAGGGGTGAAAGTGGTTCCACTGGCTGGAAGTTCTTCTATATTTCTGGCCTTAATGGCAAGCGGCTTTGACGGGCAACATTTTGAGTTTAGTGGTTACTTACCCATCGATGCTCGAGAACGAGTACAAACGCTAAAAG